>NZ_CM001165.1:7279444-7359380 GCF_000213055.1 Streptomyces sp. Tu6071
CGCCACGGGGTCACCCCGGCGCAGGCGGTGCTGCGCTGGCACCTCCAGCTCGGTGCCCTGCCCGTGCCGAAGTCCGCCGACCCCGGCCGGCAGCGCGCCAACCTCGACGTCTTCGGTTTCGAGCTGTCCGACGACGAGCTGCGCCGCATCGGCGAGCGCCCGGAGCGCAGGCTCGGCGGCGACCCGGACACGCACGAGGAGTTCTGAGCGGCCGTCGTACGGCGGGGCGTCAGGGCCGGTAGACCTGTCCCGGCTTCGGCGCCCCGGGGGCCATCAGCTCCGGCACGGTCACGAAGGTGTAACCCTTCGCCCGCAGCGCGTCGATGATGTGCGGCACGGCGGGGACGGTGCCGTCATACAGGTCGTGCAGGAGGATCACGCCGTCCCGCTTGGACTGGTCGAGTATGCGCTTCTCTATGAGCTTCGAGTCCGTCGTCGCGTAGTCCTTCGCGGTCGCGCTCCACAGCACCTGCGCTATCCCGAACTCCTTGCATATCTTCGAGACCTCGTCGCTCGTGCGGCCCTGCGGCGGGCGCATCAGCGTGGGCGCCTTGCCGGTGAGGTCCTCGACGGCGTTCTGGGTGCGCGACAGCTCCCGGCGCACGTCCTTCTCGGACAGGTCCGTGAGCCTGCGGTGCGACCAGGTGTGCTCGGCGACCTCGTGGCCCTCGTCGGAGATCTGCTTGACGAGCTTCGGGTAGCGCTCGATGTGGTTCTTGCCGAGCAGGAAGAACGTCGCGTGGACCTTCTTCTCCTTGAGGATCTTCAGCAGCTGCGGCGTGTGCTTGCTGGGGCCCGCGTCGAAGGTGAGCGCGATGCACTTCGCCTTGCGGCAGTCCACCGGCTGATCGGCCATCAGGACCTTCGCGGAGGCGTGCCCGCGCTCGCTCGCCGGAGTCACCGTGTGCAGGCTCGTGCAGCCGCTCAGGCCGAGCGCGAGGGCGGCGCTCGCGGTGAGCGCGGCGATCCTGGCACGGCCGCGGCGACGGGCGGGACGGGGGACTGCGGGCATGGCGGTACTTCCTTCGGTCGAACGGGGCTGCGGGGGCGACCGCGCACCGCCGACCCGCCATGATCGCGAAAAGCGCAGTTCAGGGCGGAATCCGGGGTCGGATCGCGTCTTCGGCGACGACTATACACACGAGGTATACACGCGGTTCATAGTGGTGCGGTGGTGCGATCAGGGAACCCGCAGGAGGTACACGCGTCTCTCTCGATGCGCGGAAGAGGGCCCGGGTTGCCTCGCTTCCCGCGCGCGTCGGGAAAGAGACGGCCTCGGGGCCGTCGGGAGGGAGGGCCCGCCATGCGCAGGGGGCTGCTGTGGGGAGTGCTGCTCGCGTGCGCGGCGGCGAATCTCGTGCTCGGTGTCGCCTTCGAACGCGGCCCGCTCGAAGTCGCCCTGCACGTCCTCAGCGGCACGGGCGCGCTTCTCGCCCTGCTCGGCCTCGTCCTCGCCCGCGACCGCGGGAACCCGGGGAGCGAGGAGGGCGGACGAGGTGTCACGCGCCGTTGAAAGGAACGCTGTTGGCGGACTTCGGGCGGCGGTTGCGCGTGCGCGTACCGGCGTCGGCCGCCCTTACCTCGTGTTGTCCGGGGTGGGCCGAGCCTCCGGAAGCGCCGCCGTCAGGTCCACCTCGACGAGCTGCCCGGGGTAGCCGAGCGCCGAGGTGCCGAGGAGGGTCGCCGCACTCGTGAGCGCCGGGCCGAGCGCCGAGCCCCGCAGGCGTTCCCACACCGCGTCGAGCGTCGCCCGGTCGGACGTCAGGACGTGGACGACGGTCCGCACCACGTCGGAGGGGCCCGCACCCGCGGCGGCAAGGGCGCGCAGCGCGTTCGCGACGACCTGGTCGGTCTGCGTCAGGACATCGCCCTCGCCGACGAGGCGACCCTCCGTGTCGAGGGGGCACTGGCCCGACAAGTAGGCGGTCGGTCCGGCGGGGACGACGGTGACGTGGCTGTAGCCGGGGGTCGGGTGGAGACCTTCCGGATGAATCCTGCGCATGGTCCTCCCTTCGCGGCCGAGGGGCACCCTAGTGCGCGAGAGGCGTCTCCCGCGACGCCTTTGGCGCGCCCGACGGACGGCTCGCCCCCAATCGGGTGAAGGCCCGGCGGGTGCGTCGCGCGCCGTCCCGTGGCACGTCAGGGCGGGCGCCGGGGGTGTCGCGGGGTGTCACGGGGCATCGGCTCCGGGTGCGCCCCGGAGCGGCCGGGGGTTCTCTTGAAGCGCCGGACGAGCGTCCGGGCCGAGAGGAGGAACCGTGCGCATATTGAAGGCGACCCAGGATGCCGGGGAAGCCCCGTCCCTCGTGTGGCACGCGATGGACGAAGGGGACAAGGCGCTGTGCGGCGCCCGTGTGCCCGATGCCCCGCCCGCCCCGAACGACGCCGGTGAGCGCTACTGCCCCGCGTGCATGAACCGCGTCGACACGCATGTCACGCCGGTGGCCGAAAAGACGGCGGGCCCGCGCGGCTGACCCCCGAGGAGATGCCCGACCTCCGACCCGCGAGCCGGCACCGCCGTGCTCGCGGGACCGTCATGTCCCGGGCCGCCGAAAGAGGCGTCCCGCGAGGCCGGGATCGGCCGGTGCCATCCGCGGCGGCACCCCGAACCGTGTCCTTTCACGTGGCGCGGCACCCCCAGACCCTCCCGTACCGCGATCGCGCGTGCCCGCCTCGCGACGCGTGCGACGCCCTCCTGGCCCGGCACGGCCCCGCTCCGTGACGTGCAAGAGGGCCGCACACGCGCGCGTGCGCGCGTGTGCGGCCCTCTGTACGGCCCCGTGTCCCCGTTGCCTGCTCGGCTCAGCCGAAGCCGCCGCTGCCGAACCCTCCGCTGCTGTTCTCGTCCCACTTGCGTTCCTTCTGCGAAGGGCTGCGCCGGTTCTGCCCCGTCCCCCGCCGTTCAGCTCGTGCGGCGTCAGCCGGGCCTCGCGCGGCTCCATCTCGTCCGGCTCGCGCAGCTCGCGCTCCTCGCCGATCGGGCCGCCCTCGGGCAGGTGGGGCTGCTCGTCGGGCTTCGGCGGGGCGGGTTGGCGCGCCCGGAGCCTGCGCCCGTAGGCGAAGGCCGCGATCAGTGCCGCGACGACGAACACACCGATGACCGGCATGATGATCGCGGCCGAGTTGGCCGCCAGGTTCCACTGGGTCGTGTCCATAAGAAACGGATACCCCCTAAGCTGTTCCGCGTATCATCCAAAAGGGCTTATACGGGTCTAAACGGATGAAATATTCCGTGGCGGGGAGTGGATAGACCCTCGTCACCCCGCCAGGTACCCCGTGGCGCGGAGGTGAACAGCCGTCCCGCCCGGAAGAACCCTCCGTACCGCTCGCGGGCGCCGCACCCCGCCTCCCGTCCAGGCGGTCCCGGGGCCACTACGCTCTGCCGGGTGTTCACCTCTCAGGGACCGACTCTCCGCGAGCTGGCCACCCAGGCGCTCTCCTCCGTCGAGCAGGGCTACGACCTGCTCGCGCCCAAGTTCGACGCGACGCCCTTCCGCACGCCCGAGCCGTGGCTGCACGCCGTCACGAAGGCCCTGCGCCCGCTCGGCCCCTTCGACGACGGCCTCGACCTGTGCACGGGCACGGGCGCGGGCCTGCGCACGCTGCTGCCGCTGTGCCGCCGCCGCGTGACGGGGGTCGACTTCAGCGCCGGGATGCTCGAAGTGGCCCGTACCGTCGCCGCGCGGACCCACCCCGTGACGGGGCCGCCCGCCGTGGACTGGGTCCGCGCCGACGCGATGGCGCTGCCCTTCCGCGAGGGCTACGACCTCGCGGTGAGCTTCGGCGCCTTCGGCCACTTCCTGCCCGACGACCGGCCCCGGCTCTTCGCCCGGGTCCGCCAGTCGCTGCGCCCCGGGGGCGTCCTCGCCTTCCCGCTCGCCGCCCCGCTGTCCGCGAGCACTTCCGCGTGGTGGGCCGCGAGCGGCTTCGACGCGGCGATGCGACTGCGCAACGCGCTGCGCAGGCCGCCGTTCGTCATGTACTACCGCACGTGGCCCTACAGCGCGGTCCGCGGCGACCTCCTCCGGGCCGGTTTCGCCGAGCGCCTCGTCCCGCTCGACGACTTCGGCCACCGCCCCGACGGCACCCCCCGCGCCGCCCTCCTGGTGGCCCGCAAGCTCTGAGGACGGCCCGCGCGAGCCCTGCGGTACGAGCCCCTCGCTCGGGTACGGGCCCGGCGCGCCCCCATGCCCGGTCAGGCGCCCGGTCCCCGGGTCCCGTACCCCTGCACGACGGGCCGCCACGGCGGATCCAGGCGGGGGAGCGTCGAGCCGACCGCCCACAGCGCGGGGCCGCCCGGCGAGGCGCCTGGCACGCGGGTCACGTCGAAGAAGGAGGCGCCCTCACCGGCCGCGCCGTCGGCGGGCGGCACGAGGCGCCACGTGCCGTGCGCGTCGCGGTGCAGCGAGAAGGCGGGCGTCGTCGCGTCCTCGCGCTCGCCGACCGCCCACACGCCGCCCGCGCCGTCACCCGTCACCGCGTGCAGCTGACCGGCCACGTCCGGCACCTCCTCGCGCGTCCACGCGGCGCCGTCCCAGTGCAGGACCAGCGGTCGCGTGCCCGTGCCGTCCGGCGGGCTGCTCGCGCCGACCGCCCACACGTCGTCGGGCGCGAGCGCCGTCACGCCGTCGAGCGCCTCGCCGCGGCCCGCCGTGTGCGGCGCCGGTACGGACCGCCAGGCCGCGCCGTCCCAGTGCTCGGCCAGCGGCCGGCCCTCGCCCTGCTCCCCGTACGCGACCCCCACCGCCCACAACCCGCCCGCGCCGTCCGCCGTGAGCCCCGAGAGCAGCGCCTCGCCTTCCGGCCGGGCCGGGGGCACCGAGGTCCACCGCTCGCCGTCCCAGCGGTAGGCGAGCGGGCGGGGCGCGGCCACGCGGTCCTCCGCCGTCACGCCCACCGCCCACACCTCGCCGCCGCGCCCCGCTGCGAGCGCGAGGGGGTAGGCGGAGCGGCGCGCGGGCTCGGCGGGCAGCGGCACCTCGCGCCAGCGCGCGCCGTCCCAGTGCCGCGCGAGCGCGCGGTCCTGGCGCGCGGGCGCGTCGTCCCACGAACCGACCGCCCATACATCGGCGCGTCCGCGGGCGAGCACGGCGTCCAGCTCGCCGTTCCCCGCGTGCCCCGGCACCGTCGTCGCGCGCCACGCCGTCCCGTCGAAGTGCTCGGCCACGGGGACGTCGACGCCCGCCGCGTTCTCGCGGTAGCCGACGGCCCACGCGTCCCCGGGCCCGCGCGCCGTCACCCCGCGCAACTCCTCGTTCCGCTCCGGGCCCGCGGCGCGCCACGCGTGCCACGCGGCACCCGCGCGCGGCTCCGGCTCGGGCGCCGCGACGGCGGGCCCGGCCCCCGCCGCGCACACCAGGCCGAGCACCAGCGCCCCGGCCCGCCGCCCCCGTACCGCCCGTGTCGCCCGCCCGGCGGCCCCGCGCCTCGCTGCCCTCGCCATGACCACTCCCTCGCTCGTCCACGCCGTGGCCTGCCAACGCCCGGGACCGGGCGCGGGTTGCGGGAGCGGCCCCGATCGGCCCCAAGCGGCGGGGCGGTCCGCGGGAGGCGAGGGAGGGGCGCGGGTACACGTAAGGGCCGCCTCGGCATACGGGGCGGCCCTTCGCTGTGCGAGGGTTCAGCGGTCGCGCAGCGCCTCGATCGTCGCGTCGATCGCGCTGTCGTCCGGCCGGTTGAACGGCAGCCTGCCGAGGACGGCGGCCATGCCGCACGAGCCCGAGACGCCGGAGTGGACGAGGCCGCCCGCGATGCCCACCGCGAGGAGCCGGGCCTTGGGCGCCTTGCGCCCCGCCAGCAGTCCGAGCAGCACCAGCGAGCCCGCGGCGAAACGCACCTGCCGGTTCATGTCCCACGGCGTGCGCCCGCCGCCGGCCGACAGCTCCAGGTCGCCGCCCTCCTCGGACCAGGCGTTGGTGCCGCCGCTGAGGACCGCCGCGCCGACGCCTCGCTCCGCGAGCCGCGTCCGCGCGGCCTCGGAGCGTGGCCCCGCCGCGCACACGACGAGGAGGTCGCCGTCACCGGTGGTCTCGCGCAGCACCGGCACCGCGCGGTCGAGCTGGTCGAGCGGCACGTTGTAGGCGCCGGGCAGGTGCCCGGCGGCGAATTCGCCGGGGGAGCGGACGTCGACGACGGTCAGCTCCTTGAGACGCGCGCGTGCCTCGGCGGGAGAAAGGTGGGTGGTCATGCTTCGATCATACGTACGAGTCCACGGACCCGGCCGGGGAGGTCCGATGCCCCGGCCCGGCCCGCACGGCCCCCGCTCCGGGCCCTCGGCCGAGTGCTCACGCTCCCCTCCGCCGAGCCCTCCGGCTCTCGTCAGTCGAGGCAGAACTCGTTGCCCTCGGGGTCGGCGAGGACGAGGTGCCCCGCGCTCAGCGGCGGCTCCGGCTCGTACCGCGCGAGCCGCCGGGCCCCGAGCGCCACGAGCCGCGCGCACTCCGCCTCCAGCGCCGCCATCCGCTCCTCGCCCGCGAGCCCCGGCGCGGCCCGTACGTCCAGGTGCACCCTGTTCTTCGCCGTCTTCCCCTCCGGCACCCGCTGGAAGAAGACCCGCGGTCCGGCACCCGCCGGGTCCTCGATCGCCGAGCGCGTCCGGCGCGCCTCCTCCGGCACCCCGAGCCGCGCGAGGAAGGCGTCCCACGCCGCGAGCGGGTCCTCGCCCTCGGCGAGTTCGGCACCCGGCGGGCCGGGGAGCACGTACCCGAGCGCGTCGCGCCAGAAGAGGGAGAGGGCCACCGGGTCGTGGGCGTCGAAGGTGACCTGGAAGGTACGGCTCATGACGGGCTCCGTTCGTCGTTCGCTCTTCGCCGCGGTCGTGCCCCCCGCGCGTGTGTGCGGGGGCGTGTGCGCACCCTGACAGGAAAAGCGGACGGTTCCTGTCCGCGACATCTGTCACAGTGGGCGCGGCGATCACGGACGAGGGGGAACGGTGACGGAGACGGCGGCGCGTGACGGCGAACGGAGTACGACCGAACGGGTGCTCGTCCTCCTCGGCCTCCTCCAGCGCGGGCGGAGCTGGAGCGGCCCCGAGCTGGCAGCGCGGCTCGGCGTCACGAGCCGCACCGTGCGCCGCGACGTCGAGCGGCTGCGCGCGCTCGGCTACCCCGTGCACGCCCTCCAGGGCGTCGGCGGGGGCTACCGGCTCGGCGCGGGCAGTGAGCTGCCGCCGCTGCTGCTCGACGACGAGGAGGCGACCGCCACCGCGGCCTCGCTGCTCGCCGGGGCCGGCGGGGGAGGGCCCGGCGCGGGAGAGGCCGCGCTGCGCGCCCTCGCCAAGATCGACCGCGTCATGCCCGCCCGGCTGCGCCACGAGGTGAGCGCGCTCGCCGGGGCCGTCGAGTTCTTCGAGGGCGGCCCCGAGCGCGTGGAGCCCGCGAGCCTCGTGACCCTCGCCGGGGCCTGCCGCGACGAAGTCGAGGCCCGCTTCCGCTACCCCTCGCGCGGCGAGGTGACCGAGCGCCGCGTCGAGCCGTACCGCCTCGTCGCCTCCGACCGCCGGTGGTACCTCCTCGCCTACGACCTCGACCGCGACGACTGGCGCACGTTCCGCGTCGACCGCATGACCGAGGTCGCCGCGCGCACCTGGCGGTTCACCCCGCGCCCGGCCCCCGAGGACGCGGCGGCCTACGTCCAGCGCGGCGTGGTCACGGGCGCCTACCCGCACCGCGCCCGCTTCCTCGTGCACGCCCCCGCCGAAGAGGTACGCGCCCAGGTCCCCGCGTCCGCCGCGCTCGTCCATGCCCGCGGCGAGCACGCCTGCGAACTCGTCAGCGGCGGCAGCGTGCCGGACCGCATCCTCGCGTACGTCGCGATGCTCGGCCACCCCTTCGAGGTCATCGAACCGCCCGAGCTGGTCGAGCGCTGCGCGGCGATGGCCGAGCGCCTCCGCGCGGCGGCCGAGCGCCGCGTCTCCCCGGCCGAGGACAGCCGCACGCCGGGCAACTGAGCCCCCGCGCGCACCAATTGGTCCAGACGAACACCTTGACGCGCACCGCCCGCCGCTCTTGAATCGATGAGGCCGACAAGTGAACGCGGCGGACGCCCCCCACGGCCCTGCGGCTTCACTTCCTGGCGAGGGCGGAGTGTGCACCGGGCGCGCGGGCACACCACGCACGGGGCCCCCACGCCCCGTACGCCCTCTTGCTCCGCGCCGGCACAGGTTCCCCCCACCACTTCCCCCACCGAAAGCGAAGTGACCCCCGTGCGAACCCCCTTGCGCGCCCTCCGGCGGCACCGTCCGCTCTCCGCACTCGTCGTGGCCGCCGCCCTCGGCGCCACCGCGCTCCTGCCCGCCTCCGCGAACGCCGAGCCCGCGCGGGCCGCCGCGGCGAGCTTCACCGAGGACTTCGACGGCGCCGCCGGCTCGGCCGTCGACGGCTCCAAGTGGCAGCTGGAGACCGGCGACAACGTCGACAACCACGAACGGCAGTACTACACCTCGGGCACCGACAACGCGGCCCTCGACGGGGACGGACACCTCGTCATCACCGCCAAGAAGGAGAACCCGGCCGGATACCAGTGCTGGTACGGGAGTTGCGAGTACACCTCCGCACGGCTCAACACCTCCGGCAAGTTCAGCAGCACCTACGGGCACGTCGAGACCCGCATGAAGATCCCGCGCGGCCAGGGCATCTGGCCGGCCTTCTGGATGCTCGGCGACGACATCGGCTCGGTCGGGTGGCCCAACTCGGGCGAGATCGACATCATGGAGAACGTCGGCTTCGAGCCGAACACCGTGCACGGCACGATCCACGGGCCCGGCTACTCGGGCTCCGGGGGCATCGGCGCGGGCTACTCGCTCCCGGGCGGCGCCGCCTTCGCCGACGACTTCCACACCTTCGCGGTCGACTGGAACCCCGACTCGATCAGCTGGTCCGTCGACGGCAACGTCTACCAGACCCGCACCCCCGCCGACCTCGGCGGCAACCAGTGGGTCTTCAACAAGCCGTTCTTCATCATTCTCAACCTCGCGGTCGGCGGCTACTGGCCCGGCGACCCGGACGGCTCCACGCAGCTCCCGCAGCAACTCGTCGTCGACTACGTGCACGTGACGACGGGCGCGGCGGCGAAGGAGCAGCAGAAAGCGGCAGCCGGCGGCCACTGAGCGACGCTGCCCGGACGGGGAGGCTCACCCCGCCGCGGGGCCCTGTCCGGGCAGCACCCGCTCCACGTAGTCCCGCGTCGCCTCGTCGAGCCCCACGTCCCGACCCGAGCGCTCCGACAAGTACCAGCGGTTCTCCAGGAGTTCGTGGTACACCTGCGCCGGATCGAGGTTCCGCCGCAGCTCCAGCGGCACCCCGCGCACGGCCGGCCGGAACACCTCACGCACCCAGCGGTGCGCGAGCACCTCGGTGCGCGCGCCCGCCGGGTCGCCCGGCGCGTAGTCCTCCTGCGTCGCCATCCAGGTCTCCAGGTCGCCGAGCAGCCGCCGCGCCTGGTTCTCCTCCGCGTCGAGCCCCGTCAGCCGCAGCAACTGCCGCTGGTGGTGCCCCGCGTCCACGACCTTCGGCAGGAAGGTGATGCGCTCGCCGTCCCCCGTCGAGCCGATCTGCATCTCGGCGACGTCGAAGCCCAGGTCGTTGAGGCGTCGCACCCGCCGGTCGATGTAGTGCCGCTTGTCCGCCGGGTAGACCGACTGCCGGGTCAGCTCCGTCCACAGCTCCTCGTACCGGGCCGCGAGCGCCGCCGAGAACTCGACGGGGTCCACCGAGGGGTGCAGCGCCCCCGACGCCTCCAGGTCGAGCAGCTCGCCCGCGATGTTCACGCGCGCGAGGTCGATGTCGTACTCGCGCTGGCCCCGGCTCAGCGTCGTGTGCGTCTCGCCGGTCTCGGCGTCCACGAGGTAGGCGGCGAAGGCGCCCGCGTCGCGGCGGAAGAGCGTGTTCGACAGCGAGCAGTCGCCCCACGCGAAGCCCACGAGGTGCAGCCGCACGAGGAGCACGGCGAGCGCGTCCATGAGGCGGTTCATCGTCGAGGGGCGCATCGTCGTCTCGAACATCGAGCGGTACGGCATCGAGCCGCCCAGGTGCCGCGTGATGAGCGCCGTCTCCAGCGGCTCCCCGCCCGCCGTCCGCCGCCCGGTCACGACCGCGAGCGGATCGACCGCGGGAATCCCGAGACGGTCCAGGTCCCGCAGGAGCGTGTACTCGCGCTCGGCGGGCCGCGTCGCCAGCTCCTTCACCGCGAGCACCTCGTCCCCGGCCCGCGCGTACCGCACGACGTGCCGCGAGATACCGCGCGGCAGCGGCACGAGGTACCGCTCCGGCCACTCCTCCAGGGGCAGCTCCCACGGGAGGTCCAGAAGGAGAGCGGGGTGCTCGGGGTTGGTCGCGCTGATCTGGAGGGTGCTGATCTGGAGAGCCATGCCTCGCCTCGTCGTCACGGTCGTCACGCTTGCCGGGGTCCGCGACGGTCGTCGGGTCGTCGGGGGCGTCACGGTGCCGGTACGCCGCGCACCCTCGGGCGGCATGATGATCGTACCGCCGTACGGGGTGGGGGAGAGGCGAGGCGGTACGGGGCAGACGCCGCCCGCGCCGCCCCGTACCCCGGGACCTCAGTGCCCCGCCACCTCGTGCGGTCCGTACGGCGCCTCCAGCTCCGCGATCTCCTTCTCGTCCAGGACGAGATCCAGCGCCGCGACCGCGTCCGTCAGGTGCGACTCCTTCGTCACGCCGACGATCGGCGAGGTGACGCCGGGCCGCTGGAGCAGCCACGCGAGCGCGACCCGCGCCGCGGGGATCCCGCGCGCCGCCGCGATCCGCTGGACCGCCTCGACGATCTCGCGGTCCCCGTCCGCGTAGAGCGTCTTGCCGAACTCGTCCGTGCGCGCCCGCTCCGTCTCCGCGTCCCACGGACGGGTGAGCCGCCCGCGCGCCAGCGGGCTCCACGGCAGCACTCCCACGCCCCGGTCCGCGCAGAGCGGCAGCATCTCGCGCTCCTCCTCGCGGTAGAGCAGGTTGTAGTGGTCCTGCATCGCCGCGAAGCGCGTCCAGCCGTGCGCCGCCGCCGTGTACTGGAGCTTCGAGAACTGCCAGGCGTACATCGAACTCGCCCCGATGTAGCGCGCCTTGCCCGCCTTCACGACGTCGTGGAGCGCCTCCATCGTCTCCTCGACGGGCGTCGCCGGGTCGAAGCGGTGGATCTGGTAGAGGTCCACGTAGTCGGTGCCGAGCCGCTTCAGGCTCGCGTCGATCTCGTGCAGGATCACCTTGCGCGAGAGCCCGCCGCCGTTGGGGCCCTTGCGCATCGGCATGTACACCTTCGTGGCGAGCACGACGTCCTCGCGGCGCGCGAAGTCCTTCAGCGCGCGCCCCACGATCTCCTCGCTCGTGCCGTCCGAGTAGGCGTTGGCGGTGTCGAAGAAGGTGATGCCCGCCTCGATCGCCTGCCGGATCAGGGGCCGTGAGCGCTCCTCGTCGAGCGTCCACGCGTGATTGCCCCGGTCGGGAATGCCGAAGCTCATGCACCCCAGGGTGAGGCGGGAGACGTCCAGCCCTGTCGAGCCGAGTTTCACGTACCGCACAGCGTGGCCTCCGTCGGTGGTCGGGCGGCCGGGGTCGTCCCCGGCCCCGTCCATGATCCTCCCTCGCGCCCGCCCTGCTCGTGGCGTCCCGCATCGTGAGCCGCCCGAGCCCCGTGGTCCCCGTTCCTTGCTAGCCTGCCCCCGGGGCCGTGACTGGCGCGAACAGTGGAATCGACCACGAGGAAGCGGCCTCCGCACGGGTGGTGCCTCCGCCCGGTGTGCGGTCGTGCGCCTGGGCCATTCGACACTGACCTGGGAGTGAGCCATGTCCAGCGCACCCGAGCGGTTCCCCGCCCCCGAGCCGACCGGCGACCCCGAGCGGAACACCTCCCTCGCCTCCGCCGCTTTCCGCGGCGCCCTCGATGTCGTCCGCTCCGTCGAGCCCCGTATCGCCGCCGCGATCGGCCAGGAGCTGACCGACCAGCGCGAGTCCCTCAAGCTCATCGCGAGCGAGAACTACGCGTCCCCCGCGACGCTCCTCGCAATGGGCAACTGGATGAGCGACAAGTACGCCGAGGGCACCGTCGGGCACCGCTTCTACGCGGGCTGCCGCAACGTCGACACCGTCGAGTCCGTCGCCGCCGAGCACGCGCGCGCCCTCTTCGGTGCCGACCACGCCTACGTGCAGCCGCACTCCGGCATCGACGCCAACCTCGTCGCCTTCTGGTCGGTCCTCGCGCAGCGCGTCGAGAGCCCCGCCTTGGAGCGCGCGGGGGTACGGGGCGTCAACGACCTGAGCGAGGAGGACTGGGCCGAGCTGCGGCGCTCCCTCGGCGACCAGCGGATGCTCGGCATGTCGCTCGACGCGGGCGGCCACCTCACGCACGGCTTCCGCCCGAACATCAGCGGCAAGATGTTCCACCAGCGCAGCTACGGCACCGACCCGCGGACGGGCCGGATCGACTACGACGCCGTACGCGCCGCCGCCCGCGAGTTCCGCCCGCTCATCCTCATCGCCGGGTACTCGGCCTACCCGCGCCTCGTCAACTTCCGTGTCATGCGCGAGATCGCGGACGAGGTCGGTGCGACGCTCATGGTCGACATGGCGCACTTCGCCGGGCTCGTCGCGGGCAAGGTCCTCACCGGCGAGCACGACCCCGTGCCGTTCGCGCACATCGTGACGACCACGACGCACAAGTCCCTGCGCGGCCCGCGCGGCGGCATGGTGCTGTGCGAGGAGTCGCTCGCCGAGCACGTCGACCGCGGCTGCCCCATGGTCCTCGGCGGCCCCCTCCCGCACGTCATGGCCGCCAAGGCCGTCGCCCTCGCCGAGGCCCGGCAGCCGGCGTTCCGGACCTACGCCCAGCAGATCGTGGACAACGCGCGCGCCCTCGCCGAGGGGCTCACCCGGCGCGGCGCCAAGCTCGTCACGGGCGGCACCGACAACCACCTCGTCCTCCTCGACGTCTCCGGCTACGGCCTCACCGGGCGGCAGGCCGAGTCCGCGCTGCTGGACTCCGGCATCGTCACCAACCGCAACGCCGTCCCGCAGGACCCCAACGGGGCCTGGTACACGAGCGGCATCCGGCTCGGCACGCCCGCGCTCACGACGCGCGGCCTCGGCGCCCCGGAACTCGACGAGGTCGCCGCCCTCATCGACGGCGTCCTGCGCGGCACGAGCCCCGGCACGACGAAGTCGGGCAAGCCCTCCAAGGCCCAGTACGTCCTCGCGGACGGCCTCGCCGCCCGCACCGCCGAGCAGGCCGCCGACCTCCTCGCCAAGCACCCGCTCTACCCGGGCATCGACCTGTCCTGACCCGCACGCGTCGTCCCGCCGCCCCCGGTGCCCCGCGCCGGGGGCGGCGTCGCTTCGGGACCCGCCGTGCCCTGTTCCGCGAGGTGGGTGTCCACGGTGCTGTTCAGCTCGGCCATGAACGCCTCGAACTCCTCCGGGACGTGCGGCGACCAGCGCGCCATCGTGGTGTCGAGGCGGGCGGCGAGCGGGCCGAAGAGCTCGTCCGCCCGTTCCTGGATGTGCCCCCCGCTGCGCAGGTGACGACGCGCCCGCCCGCAGGCCGGCGCCCACCCCGGGCGCCTGACCCCGCGCGTACGCGCCGCCGCGTACCGGCGCGGTGGGTCCGGCCGCCGTCCGCACGGCCGGGCCCACCGCGTCCTCACTCCTCCCGCTCCGAGTACCGGGCCCGCGCCCACAGCGGCAGGATCAGCCAGCACAGCACGTACCAGCCGACGACCCCCGCCACGAACCAGGGGACGAACGCGTCGTGCGTCGCCGTGCGCAGGACGAGGAAGAGGGCGGACGTGAGCGTCGCGAGCAGCAGCATGAGCCCGACGAAGGTCATGCGCGCCGCCCACTCGACGGTCCGCTTCTTGATCCGGCGGCCCGACAGGAGCCGGTGGAAGGGGACGGGGGATATGAGCGCGCCCGTCGCGAGGGCGCCGAGCACCACCGTCGTCAGATAGATGTTGGTGTCCGTGTGCGACAACTCGTCGAACATCGGCGTGAACACGACCGTCAGCAGGAAACCGAAGAGGATCTGGACGCCGGTCTGCGCGACCCGCACCTCCTGCATCAGCTCGTTCCACTGCCGGTCGGCCCGCTCCTCCTCGCTCTCGCTCCGCCCGCGTCCCGCCTCCGGGACCTCCGCCTCTGCCCGCGCCTCGGCCTGCGCCGTCATGCCGCCCTCCCCGCTCCTGGTCCGTGGCGAGCGCGTACCCCCGTTGGCCCAGGGTTCACCCCCCGTACCCGGGGAAGGGAACGTGCCACGTACACCCGTCCCGAGCAGGGCGTACGCTCACGCCACACCCCACCCAGAGGAGCCCCCCGATGTCCCGCCCCGACACCTCCGCCACCCTCCTCGCCGGTCTCCTCATCGGCGCCGGTGCCCTGCACTTCGCGCGCCCCGCCCCCTTCGACGCGATCGTCCCGCGCAACCTGCCCGGCTCCCCGCGCACCTGGACCCGGCTCAGCGGCGTCGCCGAGTGCGCGGTCGGCGCGGCCGTCGCCGTCCCCGCGACCCGCTCCCGGGGCGCGCTCGCCGCCGCCGGGCTCTTCCTCGCCGTCCTCCCGGCGAACATCCGCATGGCACGCGACTGGGACGACAGGCCCACGCCCTACCGCGCCGCCGCCTGGGCCCGCGTCCCGCTCCAGGCCCCGCTCATCGGCTGGGCGTTGCGCCTCTCCGCCCGCACGGGCCGCTGACGCGCACGGGCCGCTGACGCGCACCGGCCGCCGACGGGCACACCCGACCGCCGCCGCCCGCACCCTCCGGTACCCCCGCCCCGGCGCTCAGCCCCCGAGCTGCCGGTCCAGGTTGACCGCCGCGCTGATGAGCGCGAGGTGCGTGAACGCCTGCGGGAAATTGCCCAGTTGCTCGCCCGTGGGCCCGATCTGCTCCGCGTACAGGCCGACATGGTTCGCGTACGTGAACATCTTCTCCAGCGCGAGCCGCGCGCCCTCCACGTCCCCCGTCCGCGTCAGCGCCTCCACCCACCAGAACGAGCAGATCGAGAACGTGCCCTCGGCGCCCTCCAGGCCGTCCGGCGAGAGCCTCGGGTCGTAGCGGAAGACGAGGCTGTCCGCGACGAGGTCGCGGCGGATCGCCTCCACCGTGCCGAGGAAGCGCGGATCGGTGGGGGAGAGGAACTTCACCATCGGCATGAGGAGCAGCGCCGCGTCCACCACCGCGTCCCCGCCCACCGCCTCCTCCGCCTCCGCGCAGTCACCGGGTCGCAGCCGCTGCGTGAACGTCCCCGCCTCCTCGTCCCAGCCCTCCGCGATGATCTGCCGGTACATCGTGTCCCGCGTCGCCATCCACCGCCCCAGGTCCCCCGGCAGCCCCCGCTGCCGCGCCACCCGCACCATCCGCTCCACCGCGACCCAGCACATGAGCCGCGAGTAGGTGTGGCGCTGGCGCCCGGCACGGGTCTCCCAGATGCTCTCGTCCGGCTGGTCCCAGTGGTCGAGCAGCCAGTCGAGGAGCGTGCACAGGTCGGTCCACGCCTCGTACGAGATGCCCTTGCCGTACTTGTTGAACAGGTAGACGGAGTCGATGAGTTCGCCGAAGATGTCGAGCTGGAGCTGATCCTTCGCGCCGTTCCCGACCCGGCACGGCGCCGAGCCCCGGTACCCCTCCCAGTGGTCGAGCACGACCTCCTCGCGCACCGCCTCGCCGTCGATCGTGTACAGCGCGCGCAGCGGCCCGCCCTCGCCGCTCACGCACGCCTTGCGCAGCAGCCGCGTCAGCCAGCCCGTGAAGGCGTCCGCCTCCTCCGTGAAGCCGAGCCGCAGCAGCGCGTACAGCGAGAACGCCGCGTCCCTGATCCACACGTACCGGTAGTCCCAGTTCCGTTCCCCGCCGACCCGCTCCGGCAGGCCGAGCGTCGGCGCGGCGATCACCGCGCCGCTCGGCTCGTGCGTGAGCAGCTTGAGGGTCAGCACGGAGCGGTGCACGCGCTCGCGCCAGCGGCCCGCGTACCCCGAACGGGAGAGCCAGCCGCGCCAGTACGCGACCGTGCCGAGAAACAACTCCTCGACCTCGGCCGCCGACGTCCCACCCGTGTCCTCGCGCGCGTCCTCCAGCACGAACGCGGCCGACTCCCCGGCCGAGAGCGTGAACTCGCCGTGCGCGTCCCGCCCCTCGACACGCAACGGGACCCGCGTGCGCAGCGCGAGCGCCCCCGCCGGGCCCGTGAACTCGGCCCCGTACGCCGTGGCGCGGGCCTCGTGCGGGGCCCGCCCGTAGTCCATGCGCGGCGCGATCCCCATACGCATCGGCATCCGCCCCCGCACGCACACCACGCGCCGCACGAGCCGCTGCCGGTGCGCCTCGTCCTTCGGCCGCAGCAGCGGCATGAAGTCCTGCACCTCGACGATGCCGTCCTCGGTGAGCATCCGCGTCACGAGGATGTTCGTGTCCGGGAAGTAGAACTGGTGGTACGTCGCCTCGCCGTCCGCCACCGGGGCGATCCGCCAGCGCCCGCCCTCGCGCGCGTCGAGCAGCGCGCCGAAGACGCTCGGCGAGTCGAAGCGCGGGGCACAGAACCAGTCGACGCTCCCGTCCACCGCGACGAGCGCCGCCGTGCGCAGATCACCGATGAGGCCGTGCTCCGCGATCGGCGGGTACGCGCCGTGCCGCTCCTGCTCCGCCATCGTCCGGCCTCCCGTGGCTCGGGCCGGGAAGGGGGGGCGCGGCCCCGGCCGGTCCGCACGGCCAGTGTCAGGGCCCGCGCCCCCGTCCGCACGCGCAGGACGCCCCGGCACTCACCGGGACCCCTGGTCAGGGCGGGTGGCGCGGGGGCAGACTGCTCCCATGAGCACCCAACGCATCGGCCTCGTCGGCTCCGGTTCCTGGGCCGAGCGCACCCATGCCCCCGCGCTCGCCGCGCACCCCGGGGTCGCCTTCACCGGGGTTTGGGGCCGCAGGCCCGAGGCCGCCGCCGCACTCGCCGCCACGCACGGCGTCCCCGCCCACAGCGGCGAGGACGGTTTCGCGGAACTCCTCGAAGCGAGCGACGCCCTCGCCTTCGCCCTCCCGCCGGACGTCCAGGCCCCGCTTGCGACGCGTGCCGCCGAGGCGGGCCGCCACCTCCTCCTCGACAAGCCCGTCGCCACGGATGTCGCGACGGCCCGCGCCCTCGCCGACGCCGCCACGGGCGCGGGCGTCTCCTCGGTCGTCTTCACGACCATGCGCTTCGCCCCGGCGTCCGCCGAGTGGCTCGCGGAGCTCGCCGGGCGGGACGGCTGGATCACCGGGCGCGCGGAGTGGTTCGGCGGCCTGTACGGCAGCGACGCGGACCCGAGCCCCGAATCGCCGTGGCGCCGCGAGAAGGGCGGCCTGTGGGACGTGGGCCCGCACGCCCTGTCGGTGCTGTTCGCCGTCCTCGGCGACGTCGAGGCGATCACGGCCGTACGCGGCGCACCGGACCTGACCCACCTGATCCTGCGCCACACCTCGGGCGCCACCAGCTCGGCGGCCCTGACCCTGAGCGCCCCCAAGGCAGCCGCGGGCGTCTCGGTCACCTTCCGGGGCACCGAGGGCGTCGCGAGCCTCCCCGAGGGCCGCGACACCTCCGTCACCTCCTTCACCGCCGCGATCGACGCGCTGCTGACGGCGATCGACACGAAGACCCCGCACGCGTGCGACGTGCGCTTCGGCGCCCGGCTGACGGAGCTCCTGGCGGAGGCGGAGGAGCAGCTGAGGGCGGCGGGGGAGTAGGAGAGCGCTCCGGGGGCGCACCGCTCAGGCGGCCCGCCCCTGGAGCGGGCCCCCCGCGCAGGCGGCTCGGTCTGCCGTCTCCGCCGTGAGGGCCCGCGCCGTGGGCGGGAGAACCGGCCTGGACCGATCGCCCCGCCCCGCACGGGCCCTCCGCGTGTCGACTTGTCGGTTCATCGGCTCGTACGACCGTCCGGCGGTCCTCCGTACGAGTGCATCCCGCGCCCCTCGCCGAACCGCCCGCCCCCGCCCGGGGCACCCGTACGACCCGGCCCGTCCCGCGACGGGTCAGGTGTGACGCCGGGGCCCGCAGGGAACCCGTGGGTGCGTACCTGACCAGCACGACCGCACCGGCCCGGCCGCCGGCGCTGACGGGTGGCGAAGATGAGCTCGTACATGGGACCAGAGGACTACGGACAGGACCCCCTCGGGGAATTCCTCGCACGTTTCTTCGGCGGCGGCAGTCCGTCCCAGGGGCGGCGCCAGCCGCGCTACTACGACTTCGCGCGGCTCATGAGCGAGCCCACCCGCCAGCTCGTCCAGCAGGCCGCCAACTACGCCGCCCAGAACGGCAGCAGCGACCTCGGCACCGAGCACCTGCTGCGCGCCGCCGTCGCCGCCGAGCCCACGCGGGAACTCCTCGCCCAGGCCGGAGTGGACCCGGACCAGGTGGGCGCCGAGATCGACGAGCACGCCGAGCGCGGTCCGGCCCGCAGCTCCATCGCCGTGAGCCCCGCCGTCAAGCGCGCGCTCATGGACTCGCACGAGATCGCCCGCGCCTCCGGCTCCTCCTACATCGGCCCCGAGCACCTCCTCGCGGCCCTCGCCGCCAACAAGGACGCCACCGCCGGCCGCATCCTCGACGCCGCCCGCTTCTCGCCCGGGGGCCCCGGACCCGCGCAGGGCGAGCACCAGGGCGGCGCGTGGGGCAACGGCGAGCGGGGCCCCGCGCCCGGCGCCAGGCCCGGCGGGAACAGCAGGACGCCCACGCTCGACACGTACGGCACGGACCTCACCGAGGCCGCCCGCCAGGGCCGGATCGACCCCGTCATCGGCCGCGAGAACGAGATCGAGCAGACCGTCGAGGTCCTCGCCAGGCGCGGCAAGAACAACCCGGTCCTCATCGGCGAGGCCGGGGTCGGCAAGACCGCCGTCGTCGAGGGGCTCGCCCAGCGCATGGCCGACGGCGACGTGCCCGACATCCTCGCGGACCGCCGCGTCGTCCAGCTCAACCTGTCGGCCCTCGTCGCGGGCACCCGCTACCGGGGCGACTTCGAGGAACGCCTCACCGGCCTCGTCGACGAGATCCGCGAGCACTCCGACGAGGTGATCGTCTTCATCGACGAACTCCACACCGTCGTCGGCGCGGGCGGCGGAGGGGGCGGCGAGGGCGGCGGCTCGATGGACGCGAGCAACATGCTCAAGCCCGCGCTCGCCCGCGGCGAACTCCACGTCATCGGGGCCACGACGCTGGAGGAGTACCGCCGCTACATCGAGAAGGACGCGGCCCTCGCCCGCCGCTTCCAGCCCATCCTCGTGCCCGAGCCGAGCCCCGCGGACGCCATCGAGATCCTGCGCGGCCTGCGCGACCGCTACGAGGCCCACCACCAGGTCCGCTACACCGACGAGGCCCTCGTCGCGGCCGTCGAGCTCTCCGACCGCTACCTCACCGACCGCTTCCTGCCGGACAAGGCGATCGACCTCATCGACCAGGCGGGCGCCCGCGTCCGCATGCGCTCCTCGACCCGCGGCACCGATGTGCGCGCCCTCCAGCGCGAGGCCGAGCAACTGCGCCGCGACAAGGACCAGGCCGTCGCCGCCGAGCAGTACGAACGCGCCACCGAATTGCGCGACAAGCTCGGCGAGCTGGAGCGGCGCATCGAGTCCAGCGGCGACCCGCACCCCAACAAGGACACGATCGCCGAGGTCACGATCGACGACATCGCCGGAGTCGTCTCGCGCCAGACCGGCATCCCCGTCAGCTCGCTCACGCAGGAGGAGAAGGAGCGCCTGCTCGGCCTGGAGGAGCACCTCCACGCCCGGGTCATCGGCCAGGACGAGGCCGTGACCGCCGTCGCCGACGCCGTCCTGCGCTCGCGCGCCGGGCTCTCGACCGGCGACCGGCCCATCGGCAGCTTCCTCTTCCTCGGCCCCACGGGCGTCGGCAAGACCGAGCTCGCCCGCACGCTCGCCGAGGCGCTCTTCGGCAGCGAGGACCGCATGGTGCGGCTCGACATGAGCGAGTACCAGGAACGCCACACCGTCTCCCGGCTCGTCGGGGCACCCCCCGGATACGTCGGCCACGAGGAGGCCGGGCAGCTCACCGAGGCGGTGCGCCGCAACCCGTACTCGCTGCTCCTCCTCGACGAGATCGAGAAGGCGCACCCCGACGTCTTCAACATCCTCCTCCAGGTGCTCGACGACGGCCGCCTCACCGACGCCCAGGGCCGCACCGTCAACTTCACCAACACCGTCATCGTCATGACGAGCAACCTCGGCTCCGAGGCGATCACGAGCAAGGGCCGGCTCGGCTTCGGCAGCAACGACACCGAGAGCGACGAGGAGGACCGCAGGGAACGCGTCCTGCGCCCCCTGCGCGAGCACTTCCGGCCCGAATTCCTCAATCGCATCGATGAGATCGTCATCTTCCGCCAGCTCGACGACACCCAACTGCGCGAGATCACCGACCTGTTGCTCGACGAGACGCGGCGCGGACTGCGCGCCCAGGGCGTCGAGGTCACCTTCACGCCCGCCGCCGTCGCCTGGATCGCCCACCACGGCTACCAGCCCGAGTACGGGGCGCGCCCCCTGCGCCGCACCATCCAGCGCGAGGTCACCAACGAACTCTCGCGCAAACTCCTGCGCGGCGAACTCCCCGAGAACACGGCCCTGGTCGTGGACGCGGAGGAGGGCGCGCCCCGCCTCGTCTTCCGCACGGAGACCGAGACGGGCAAGGGGACGCGCACGGAACCGGCCGCGGACTGACCGCACGCGCGCCGCGCGCGGACGGGTCCGTCCGCACGCGGCGCGCGTCCCGTACGGCGTGTGTCTGCAGCCGTCAGGTCGCGCACGTGGCACGTGTCCTGTGTGCGGGCCCGTGTCCCGTACTCTGCGCGCGTGCTTCCTTACGATGTCCTCGTCCTCAACGGCGGCTCCAGCTCCGGCACCACGAGCCTCGCGCGCGCCCTCCAGGACCTCCTGCTTCCCGAGCCCTGGCTGCTGTGCGCCGTGGACGACCTCGTCGCGGCGCTCCCCGCCGCGCTCCGCGAGGACGGCGCGGGCGGGACGGGCGAGGGGATCGTTCTCGCGGGCGACGGCTCGGTGCGCCCGGGGGAGACCTTCCGCCGCGTCGAGGCCGCCTGGAGGGCGGGCGTCGCGGCGACCGCGCGGGCCGGGACCCGCGTCCTGGTGGACGACGTCTTCCTCGGCGGCCCCGCCTCGCAGGCCCGCTGGGCGGACGCGCTCACCGGGCTGCGCACCGCCTGGGTCGGCGTGCGCTGCGCGCCCGCCGTCGCCGCGGCGCGCGAGGCCGGACGGCCGGACCGGGTGCCGGGCATGGCGGCACGTCAGGCCCTTCTGGTGCACGAAGGCGTGCGCTACGACACCGAGGCGGACACGACACACCACGACCCCGCGACGTGCGCCCGCGAGGTGCTGCGGACGCTGGGCGCGTGAAGAACCAGCGACCCGCGCCATGGGGCGCAGGGGGGAGAGAGCGGAGCGGGCCCTAGTTCGCCTCGCCGTCCGCCGCCGCCATGAGCGTCGCGAGGTCGAGCTTGCCCATCTTCATCATGGCGGCCATCGCGCGCGCGGCGCGCTCCTGGTCCGGGCCCGCGATGAGGTCGAGGAAGGGGAGGGGGACGATCTGCCAGGACAGGCCCCACCGGTCCTTGAGCCAGCCGCACGGGCCCTCGGAGCCGCCGAGGCTCAGCGCGTCCCAGTAGTGGTCGATCTCGGCCTGGTCGGCGCACTCCACGACGAGCGAGACGGCCTCGGTGAAGTGGAACTCGGGACCGCCGTTGAGCGCGTTGTGCCGGGTCCCGTCGAGGGTGAAGTCGACCGTGAGGACGGAGCCCGCGGGGCGGTGACCGCCCTCCTGGTAGTGGGTCACGCGGTCGATCCGCGAATTGGGGAAGACGGAGACGTAGTACTGGGCGGCCTCCAGCGCCTCGCTGTCGAACCACAGACTCGGGATGACGTGCGGCATGGGATTGCCCTCCTCGGCCGGGGCGCACGGCCGTTCCGCACGTCCTCACCAGCTACGACCGTCCCACCGACCGGAACTCATCGCATCCCGGCCCGCGTAGGCTCCCGGGGTGTTCTCGTTCCGCCTGCCCGGCCTCCTGCTCGCCGTCCTGCTCCTCGCCGCGTGCGGCACGGACCCCGCGCCCTCCGCGTCCCGCTCCGCGACCCCGGCACCGCGCCTCCCGCCCCGCCACGAAGGCGTCGACTACCAGCTCGGCGGCTCCTACCCGCCCCCCGCCGGAGCCCGGATCGTCGTCCGCGACCACGCGGCGAAGCCCGCCACCGGGCACTACAACGTCTGCTACGTCAACGCGTTCCAGGCCCAGCCGGGACGGACCGCCGACTGGCCGGCCGACCTCCTCCTGCGCGACGCGCGCGGCAAGGCCGTCATCGACCGCGACTGGGACGAGCAGCTCATCGACCTGCGCACCCCGGACCGCAGGAAGCGCGCCGCCGACCGCGTCGGCGACCTGATCGCGGGCTGCGCCCGGCACGGCTTCCAGGCCGTCGAACCCGACAACTACGACAGCTACACGCGCTCCCACGGACTCCTCAAGGCCGCCGACGCCACCGCCTACCTCACCCTCCTCGCCCGCACCGCCCACCGCCACGGCCTCGCCATCGCCCAGAAGAACACCGCCGAGCTGGCCTCCCGGCGCGAGAAGGTCGGCCTCGACTTCGCCGTCACCGAGGAGTGCGGCGCGTACGAGGAGTGCGGGACGTACCTGCGCGCCTTCGACGGGCACGTCCTCGACATCGAGTACACCCGCGAGGGACTGCGCGCGGCGTGCGCGGTGCCGAAGCTGCGCCCCGCGGTCGTGCTGCGCGACCTGGACCTCGTCCCGCGCGGCGAGAAGGGGTACGTACGGGCGGTGTGCCCCGCCTCCTGAGGCGGTACGCGCGCGGTGTCCCACAGGCGCCCGGCGCCGGGAAGCCCCACCGACCGCCCCGTCCCGGAGGCGCCTCCGGTCGCGTCGCGCCGGCCGCCCGCGCGGGGACGCCGGGTGGGACGCCGCCCGGTGCGCGCGGGCCGTCGTCAGTCCGGCAGCGGTGTCACGCTGCGCGGGGTGCTCGGCGACTGGTGCGTACTCGTCGGGAGCATCCTGATCTCGCCCTCGGGGTTGATCTCCGCCTGCACGATCCCCGTCTCGTCGCGGTAGAGCGGGGCGCCGCTCGGGCCCGTCTGCTGCGTACGGATCACTGTCACGGCCGCCGGGCCGCCGCCCGGCTCGCCCACGATCTCGGCGGCGTCGAAGATCAGCTCGTAGCGCTCGGGCTGCATGACAGGCTCCGTCCTGCGGGAGGGATCGCGGGCACCGGCTGCCCCCTGCATGATGCGGGCAGCGGTCCGGCGGGGGCGTGCGGAGGTGCGCCGTTCGGGGGCGCACCCCCGGGGCGTCCGGGGGCGCGCCACCCGAGCTTCAGGGGCGCACTCCGGGGCGGAGCCTCACCACCCCAGCCCGTGGAACTCCCTGCGCAGCGGCCCGAAGCCCCGCTCCTCGCGCGAGGGGTGCACGCGGTTGGTGAGCAGGACCGCGTACCGCCTCGTCGCCGGGTCGATCCACAGGCTCGTCCCCGTGAAACCCGTGTGCCCGTACGCGCCGGGGCCGAACGAGCCGCCGACGGGCGAGGCGTCGCCGGGGTCCTGCCCCTGCCAGGCGAGCGCCCGGCGCAGGTTGAGCCCGTCCGTGTGCGGCGCCGTCATGCGCGCGTACGTCTCGGGGCGCAGCAGTCCGGGTGCCCCGTCGGCGAGCGAGCGGGCGAGCCTTTCGACGTCGGCGAGCGGGGCGAACAGCCCGGCGTGCCCCGCGACGCCGCCGAGCACGACGGCGTTCTCGTCGTGGACCTCGCCGCGCACCACGCGCCCCCGCCACGGGCACTCCTCGGTCGCCACCGCGCGCTCCGGCGGCACGGGCCCGAACCCCGTCCCGCGCAGCCCGAGCGGCGTGGCCACGTACCGGTCCACGAGCGCGTCGAGCCCCGCGCCGCCCGCCGCCTCTGCGAGCAGCCCGAGAAGCATGAAGCCCTGCGAGGAGTACGTGACGCGCTCCCCGGGCGGGCCGCTCAGCGGCAGCCGGGCGAGCCCGTCGAGCAGCGCCTCGCGGGTCGGGTGCGTGCGGTACATCGGCACCTGGCCGGGGAGCCCCGAGGTGTGGGTGAGCAGCGCCGCGACGGTCAGGGGCGCGAGCGGGGTGTCGCGGTAGCGGGGCAGGTAGGTGGCGAGGGGTGCTTCGAGCGCGAGCGCGCCGCGTTCGGCGAGTGCCATGACGACGAGCCCGACGACGGGTTTCGTCACGGAGGCGAGGTCCCACAGGTCCGTGCCGTCGAGCGCGGGGCCGTCCCAGGCCCGGGTCCCGAGCCACCCCCGGTCCACGCCCCCGTCCGGCGTCGAGACGGCCCACGCGGCGCCCGAGTACAGGCCGCGCTCCCGCCCCTCGGCGAGCAGCGCGCGCCGCGCCGCGCCCGTCTCCGTACGCACGTCGCTCATCGTTCCTCGCCCTCCGCCTCGACGAGTCCCAGGCGTGGCGGGGCCTCCGCCGCGAGCCCGGCCTCGATGCTGCGCGCGGCCGAGAGCGCGAGCGGCGCGTACATCCCGGCGGCCGTGTCGTCGAAGGTGAACAGCGGCCCGCTGAGGACGAGGACGCCCGCGAGCACACCGTCCGGGCCGTGCACGGCGACGGCCAGCGCGCGCCGCGCGGCACCGGGGTCGGCCGGGTCGAGGGTCCAGCCGTCGCGGGCCGCCCCGGCGAGCGCCTCCGCGTCCTCGTCCTCGGTCCCGGCGGCCTCGCCCAGGGCCCGTACGAGCAGGCCCCCGGCGCCCGCCGTGAGCCGCTCGCGCTCGCCCGGCCGCGGCCCGAGCGCGAGCCCCGTACCGGGCGCGCTCACCTCGACGTGCACCAGCCACTCCCGGTCGCGCACCGCGTACGAGGCGAACAACCCCGTACGGGCGTGGAGTTCGTCGAGGACCGGGCGGACGTGGCGCAGGACGGGCTCCTCGGCGAGCACCGCCGCGGCGAGGCCGAGCAGGCGCGGGCCCGGCCGGTAGCTGCCGCCCTCGGCGGCCTCGGCGAAGCCCGCGGCGGCGAGCGAGCGCAACAGCCGGTGCACGGTGGGCTTCGCGAGCCCCGTACGCCGTGACAGCTCGGCGAGCCGGTGCGGCGCGCCCGTCGCGACGAGCGCCGACAGGACCTCCATCGCCTTGTCCACCGGACCCGGAGCGGTCCTGTCCGCAGGACCGGCGACAAGGCCCGTACCTGGCGAAACGTCGGGGGCCACGAGGGCCGCTGCCTGCGAAGGACTGTTGACCGTTTTCCCCATGGGGTTTAGCTTACCCGCACTGCATTCCATCTGCCGGAACGGGTGTGTTGCTCAATGGAACGAATACCTCGGGGTGCGCCACACGGGCCCCGTCCGTCGCGCCGCACCGTGCTGCGCTACGGCGGAGCGGCCGTCCCCGCGCTCGCCGCGACGGGGCTCCTCACCGGCTGCGGCACCGAGCCCGCCACGCACGCGGGCAACGTCCTTCGCGTCTCCCAGACCGGCGACCCGAAGACGATGGACCCGCAGAAGCAGGGCGACATGACGTCGATGAACGTCCTCGTCAACGTCTTCGACACGCTCACCGTCCGGGGCCGCGACAACAAGCTGGGACCCGGACTCGCCCTCACCTGGAAGGCGGTCTCGCCGAAGGTCTGGCGCTTCACGCTGCGCCCCGGGGTCCGCTTCCACAACGGTGAGGCGTGCGACGCGAAAGCCGTCAAGTTCAGCCTCGACCGGCTCCTCGACCCCGCCACCAAGTCCCCCATCGTGGAACTGCGGTACGTCGACGGCGTCACCGTCGTGGACGCGCACACCGTCGACGTCCACACCTCCGTGCACGACCCGATCCTCCCGGACAAGGTGTCGCTCTTCGGCGGCGTCGTCGTCCCGCCCCGCTACCTCGCGAAGGTCGGCGACGACGGCTTCGCCAACCACCCCGTCGGCACCGGGCCGTTCACCTTCGCCCACTGGCAGCGCGACCACGAACTGCGGCTGCGCGCCTTCCCCCACCACTGGCGGGGCCGCCCGGGACCGGACGAACTCGTCTTCACCCCGGCCCCCAACGCCTCCTCGGCGCTCGCCGCGCTCCAGAGCGGCGAGGTGGACCTCGTCAGCGGCCTCACCCCCGACGCCGCCCAGCAACTCGACGGCTACCCCGGCGTCCACCTCGACCACCACACCGGAATCCGCACCTCCTACCTCTCGCTCGACACCCTCACGGACGGACCGCTGCGCGACCGCCGGGTGCGCCAGGCCCTCAACCACGCCGTCGACGTGCCCCTCCTCATCAAGGCCGTACTCGGCGGCAAGGCGCAGGAGGTGCCCGCGATGATCCCGCGCGGCGCCTTCGGCTTCGACGACTCCCTCGCCCCGTACACCCGCTCCGTCGGCCGCGCCAAGGACCTCCTCGCCGAGGCCGGGCACCCGCACGGCTTCCACACCACCCTCACCGCCTCCAACGTCGACGCCAACGTCGCAGAGGCCCTCTCCGGGCTCCTCGCCCGCGCCGGGGTGCACGCCCGGGTCAACCTCCTCGACCCCGGCACCTACGCCCAGCGCCTCACCTCCGACAACCACGGCGCGCTCGGCCCGCTCTACCTCGCCGCCTCCACCGTGTGGACCCTCGACGGCGAGAGCATGCTCCAGTCCAACGTCCGCTCCGACCGCCGCCAGAGCCGCTGGCACGACAAGCGCGCCGACGCCCTCGTGGACTCCGAGGAACTCTCCGTCGAACCGGCCACGCGCCGCCGCGCCTTCAGCCGCCTCCAGGAACTCGTCAAGACGGAGGCGCCCTTCGTGTCCCTGTACCAGATCGACAACATCTACGCCCGCAACAACCGCCCCCGCTGGACCCCCGGCGCCGCCGGAGTCCTCGACATGGCCAGCGCGGAGGTCACCCGATGAGCGCCACCCTCGCCCCCACCCCGGCACCCGCGACGGTGAAGCGGCCCGGCCGCTCCGGGCACATCCTGCGCACCCTCGCCCTCCGCATCGGCACCGCGCTCCTCGTCCTGCTCTGCACGGCGACCGTCGCCTTCTTCCTCGTCCGTCTCTCCGGAGACCCCGTCAAGGTCCTCCTGCCGCCGGACGCGACCACCCAGCAGGAACACGTCCTGCGGCACAGCCTCGGCCTCGACCGCCCGCTCCTCACGCAGTACCTCGACTACTTGTGGGGCCTGCCGCGTCTCGACTTCGGCGACTCGCTCTTCTACAACCAGCCCGTCCGCACCGTGCTCGCCGACCGCATCCCCGCGACCCTTCTCCTCGCGGCGGGCGCCCTCGTCGTCACCCTCGTCGTCGCCCTCCCCGCCGGGACCATCGCCGCGATGCGCCGGGGCCGCGCCACCGACCGCTCCGTCATGACGGGCGTCCTCCTCGGCCAGTCGACGCCGCCCTTCTGGGTCGGCATCCTCCTCGTCCTCGTCTTCGCCGTCGGCCTGCACGCCCTGCCCGCCTCCGGGTACGGGAGCTTCGCGCACCTCGTCCTGCCCTCGGTGACGCTCGCCGTCTACTCCGTCGCCGTCGTCGCCCGGCTGCTGCGCTCCTCGCTCGTCGACGTCCTCGCCTCCGACCACATCCGCACCGCCCGCGCCCGGGGCCTCGGCCCCGTACGGACCGTCCTCACGCACGGGCTGCGCAACGCCTCGCTGCCCGTCGTCACCGTCGTCGGACTGGAGGTCGGCAGCCTCCTCGGCGGCGCCATCCTCACCGAACAGGTCTTCTCCTGGCCCGGCGTCGGCCGCCTCACCGTCGAGGCCATCTCCAACCGCGACTTCCCCCTCGTCCAGGCCACGATCCTGCTCTTCGCCGCGACCTTCGTCGTCGTCAACCTCCTCGTCGACCTCTCCTACAGCCTCCTCGACCCGAGGGTGAGGACCCGCGCATGACCACGACCACCGCACCCCCCGCCGCCGAGCCCGCGGCCCCGCCCGCGCCCGCGAGCACCCGCGCCGCCGCCGTACGCTCCCTGCTGCGCAACAAGCTCGCCGTCGCCGCCCTCGCCTTCCTGCTCCTCGTCCTCGTCTGCGCCGTGTTCGCCCCGCTCATCGCGCCCGCCGATCCCAACGCGCAGGACCTCCTCGCACGCCTCAAGCCGCCCGCCTGGCAGCACGGCGGCAGCTCCGCGCACCTCCTCGGCACCGACCAGCTCGGCCGCGACCTGCTCTCCCGCGTCGTCTACGGCACACGCGTCTCGCTCATGGTCGGCGCGGGCGCCGCCCTCCTCGCCGGTGTCCTCGGCACCCTCGCGGGCCTCGCCGCCGGGTACTTCGGCGGCTGGACCGACCGCCTCCTCATGCGCCTCGCCGACGTCCAGCTCGCCTTCCCGGCGATCCTCCTCGCCCTCGCCGTCGTCGGCTTCGTCGGCTCCGGGCTCTGGTACGTGATCCTCGTCCTCGGCATCACGGGCTGGGTCTCCTACGCCCGCGTGGTGCGCTCCGAGGTGCTGTCCCTGCGCACCCGCGACTTCGTCACCGAGGCGCACGCGATCGGCGTACGGCACCCGGCGATCATGCGCCGCCACCTCCTGCCCAACGTCATGGCGCCCCTCGCGACCATCGGCACGCTGCACATCGCCGCCGCCATCGTCGCCGAGGCGTCCCTGAGCTACCTCGGCCTCGGCGTCCCCAAGGAGACCGTCACCTGGGGCGCGATGCTCGCCGACGGGCAGCTCTACCTCGGCACCTCGTGGTGGGTCGCCGTCTTCCCGGGCATCGCCCTCATGCTCACCTCCCTCGCCGTCAACATCACCGGCGACGCCCTGCGCGACGTCGCGGACCCGAAGGCGTACCGCCGATGACCGACACCCCCGCCCCGCAGACCCCGGGCACCACGACACCCGTCCTCCAGATCCGGGACCTCCACGTCGACTTCCGCCTGGAGTCCCACACCGTCCACGCCGTACGCGGCGTGAACCTCGCCGTCCACGCGGGCGAGACCCTCGCCGTCGTCGGCGAGTCCGGGAGCGGCAAGTCCGCCACCGCGCTCGCGGCCCTGCGCCTCAACCCCGAACCGCCCTGCGTCTACCCGCGCGGCGAAGTCCTCCTCGACGGCGTCGACATCCTCCACCGCCCCGAACGCGCCTTGCGCCGCCTGCGCGGCAGCGACATCTCCATGGTCTTCCAGGACCCCATGACGAGCCTCGACCCGCTCCAGCGCTGCGGCCACCAGGTGAGCGAGGTCCTGCGCCTGCACGGCGGCCACAGCCGCCAGGAGGCCCGCACCGCCGCGCTCGAGGCCCTCGCCGACGTCGGCATCCCCGACCCCGAGCGCCGCTACCGCCAGTACCCCCACGAACTCTCCGGCGGCCTGCGCCAGCGCGTCATGATCGCCTCCGCGCTCGTCGCCCGCCCCCGCGTCCTCATCGCCGACGAACCCACCACCGCGCTCGACGTCACGGTGCAGCGCCAGATCCTCGACCTCCTCACGGACCTGCGGGAGCGCCACGGCATGGCCGTCGTCCTCATCACGCACGACCTGGGAGTCGTCGCCGAGACCGCCGACCGCGTCGTCGTCATGCGCCACGGCGAGGTCGTCGAGAGCGGCGACGTCGAGCAGGTCTTCGCCCGCCCCGCCCACCCGTACACCCGCGCCCTCCTCGACGCGACGCCACGACTGGAGCCCGCCGCATGACCGCGACCGCCACCCCGCTCCTCGAACTGCGCGGCCTGCGCAAGGAGTTCCCCGGGCGTCCGCCGAGCATCGCCGTCGACGGCGTCGACCTCACGGTCCACGAGGGCGAGACGCTGGCCCTCGTCGGCGAGTCGGGCTGCGGCAAGACGACGCTGACCCGGCTCCTCCTCCGCCTCACCGAACCCACGGCCGGGACCGTCCACTTCGACGGCACCGATCTGCACGGCCTCGACCACGCCGCGCTGCGCCGCTTCCGCCGCCAGCTCCAGGTCGTCCTCCAGGACCCGTACTCCAGCATGAACCCGCGCCTGCGGGTCGCCGACATCGTCGCCGAACCCCTCGTGACGCACGACCCCGACTTCCGGGGCAGGGGCGGCCGGGCGCGTCGCCGCGCCCGCGTCGCCGAACTCCTCGACGCGGTGGGACTCGACCCCACCGTCCTCGACCGCTACCCGCACGAGTTCTCCGGCGGCCAGCGCCAGCGCGTCTCGATCGCCCGCGCCCTCGCACTGGAACCCCGCCTCGTCGTCCTCGACGAACCCACGAGCGCCCTCGACGTCTCCGTGCAGGCCCGCGTCCTCGACCTCCTCGCCGACCTGCAACAGCGCCTCGGCCTCACGTACCTCTTCGTCTCGCACAACCTCGCCGTCGTCCGGCAGATCTCCGACCGCGTCGCCGTCATGCGCGCGGGCCGCATCGTCGAGACCGGCACGGCCGCCGACGTCTTCGCCCACCCCGCCCACGAGTACACCCGCGCCCTCCTGGACGCGGTCCCGGTCCCCGACCCGCGCCGTCGCCGCCGGAGGGCCGCATGAGGGCGCGCGCCACGGAGGGCGTACGGGGCGGTCCGACGCCCTCAGCGGTACGGGGCCGAGCCGCGCGGCAGCCCGCCTCAGCGTCCCGAGAGCACGAGCCCCGCCGCCCCGAGCAGCGCGACGTCGTCCACCGCCGCCTCGCTCACCACGACCCGCACCGGCTCGCCCCCGCCGAGCACGTCGGCGCGCAGCCGCTCCTCGACCAGCGCCCGGAACCGCTCACCGCCCTCGCGGGCCTCCCCGTGCAGCACGAACAGACCGCAGGCGAAGAGCTGCTGCACCGTCGCGAGTCCGAGCACCAGGTTCTCCGCGTACTCGCCGACGAGCCGCGCGGCCTCCTCGCCCGGTGCGGCGACGAGTGCCCCGAGCGTCACGTCGCCGCCGAGCCCCAGCGCCCGCGCCCGCTCGCGCAGCCACCGCGTCGTCGCGACCGTCTTCCAGCACCCCCGCCGCCCGCACGTGCACCGGCGCCCGCTCGCCGAGACCGTCATGTGCGCGCCGCTGCGCCCGCCGGGCGGGGCCAGTACCTCGCCCGCGTACAGGATGCCGACGCCGAGCACCTCGCCCGTCGACACCGAGGCGAAGGAGCGCCGCCCGCGCCCCGGCCCGAACCAGCGGTCGCCGAGCACCTGCACCCTCGCCCGGTGCTCGACGCGCACCGGGGCCCCCACCAGCGCCTCCAGGCGCCGCGCCACCGGGTAGCCGCGCAGCGCGGGCGCCTCGTTCACCTCCACGACGAGCCCCGCGACCGGGTCCACCACCCCGGCGGCGGCGACCCCGACCCCGAGCGGGGCACCCGCCGCGAGCAGCCCCGCCACCTCGGCGAGCGCCGCGTCCACCGCCCCCGCGCCCGCCGCCGGGTCGAAGACCGCGTCGGCCCGCTCCCGCACCACTCCCGCACCGCTCAGCAGCGCCGCCCGCACCCGCCCCGGCAGCACCTCGACAGCGCCCAGCGCGCCGGGGCCCGCCGCCCCACCGTCGTCGCCGCTCGCGCGGGCCGGGGACGGCACCAACCGCAAAGGAGTACGTTCATGCGCCATACGCCGACTCTGCCACGCCGCACCACCGGGGTGACAGCCGCGTGAGCCACCGGTACCTGACCGAGACCACCTGGCGCGAGACCCGCGAGGCCGCCCCCGACGCCATCGCCCTGCTGCCCATCGGCTCGCAGGAACAACACGCCGCACACCTCCCCCTCGGCACCGACACCCTCCTCGCCGAGGCCGTCACGGAGCGTGCCCTCGCCCACCTCGCCGGACGCGCGGCGGAGGGCGAGCGGGTCCCGCACGTCGTACGGCTGCCCACACTCCCGTACGGGCACAGCCCCCACCACCTCTTCGCCGCGGCCCTCACCCTCTCCGCGCACACCCTCGGCCTCGTGCTCGACGAGATCCTCGACTCGCTCGCGGCGACCGGGCACCGCAGGGTACTCGTCGTCAACGGGCACGGCGGCAATGACGAGATCATGCGCCTCGCCGTCAAGCGCTTCGCGCTGCGCGCCGAGGTCACGGCCGCCGCCTGCTCCTACTGGTCCCTCGGCGAAGCCGCCGCGGACGCGGAGCACGCCGCGCTCGTCCCGGGACACGCCGGCTGGTACGAGACCTCGCTCATGCTCGCCGCACACCCCGGACTGGTCCGTACCCCCGTCCCCGCCCGCGAGCCCGTGGACCCGCCCCCGCTCTTCGACCGGCCCCCCTACCCGGGACTCACCACCGAGCGGCACGGCGAGTGGGAACGCGTCGGCGGCAGCACGGACGACGCCTCCGGCGCCCAGGCGGAGCGGGGGGCCGCGCTCCTCGACGCGCGGGCCCGCGCCCTCGCCGGGGCCGTCCTCGCCTTCGACCGCGCGACAGGGACCGAGACCGGCCAGGGCACGGGCTGAGCCGCCCCGTACCCCCCGCACCACCCGTACCACCCGTACCACCACTCAGCGAGGAACCCCATGAAGATCACCGGCGTCGACGTCCACGTCGTCAACCTCCCCCTCCTCAACCCCTTCACCTCCTCCTTCGAGACGAAGACGGGCGAGACCCGCACCGTCGTCCGCATCCGCACCGACAGCGGCGTCGAGGGCTGGGGCGAGACGATGTGGGGGCAGCCCGTCGCCGCGCTCGTACGCGTCCTCGCCGAGGACCTGATCGGCACGAGCCCCTTCGCGCTCGAAGCCTTCCACCGCAAGCAGCACATGGTGCCCTTCTTCCACGGCTACCTCGGCTACGCGGCGCTCGCCGCGCTCGACGTCGCCTGCTGGGACGCCATGGGCAAGGCGACGGGGCAGTCCGTCACCGACCTGCTCGGCGGCCCCGTGCGCACCGAGGTCCCCCTCACCGCGCTCATCACGCGCGCCGACGCGCCCGGCGTCACCGGCGCCGACCTGCCGGGCGCGCTCGCCGAGCACACCGCGAAGGTCGTCGCCGAGGGCGGCTTCCGCGCCGTCAAGCTCAAGGGCACCACCGACGTCGCGGGAGACGTCGCGATCCTGCGCGCCCTGCGCGCCGAACTCCCCGCGATCGACCTGCGCGTGGACCCCAACGCCGCCTGGTCCGTCCCGGACTCGATCCGCGCCGGGATAGCCCTGGAGGAACTCGACCTGGAGTACCTTGAGGACCCCTGCGTCGGCATCGAGGGCATGAGCCAGGTGCGCGCCAAGGTCCGCATTCCGCTGTGCACCAACATGTGCCTCGTGCGCTTCGAGGAGTTCGCGCCGGCCGTGCGGCTCGGTGCCGTGGACGTCGTGCACGGAGACGTCTACAAGTGGGGCGGCATCGCCGCGACCAAGGCCCTCGCCGCGCACTGCGAGACCTTCGGGCTCGGCATGAACCTGCACAGCGGCGGCGAACTCGGCATCGCGACGGCCGCGCACCTCGCCGTCGTCGCGAGCACCCCGGTCCTCTCGCGCGCCATCGACTCCATGTACTACCTGCACGCGGACGACATCATCGAGCCGCTGACCCTGCGCGGGGGCAGCCTCACGGTCCCCACCGGTCCCGGGCTCGGCGTCACCGTCGACGAGGACAAGCTCCACCACTACGCCGAGGTCAACGCGAAGGAAGGGGACCTGACCCGATGAGCACCGACACCACCACCGACACCACCACCGACACGACCACCGAGGCCACCGAGGGCGCCACCCGTCACGCCCTGCGCACCGAAGCGGCGCCCCCGCCCGCGGGCGCCTACAGCCAGGGCCTCGCGGCGGGTCCGTACGTGTACACCTCGGGGCTCGGCCCGCAGGACCCCGCGAGCGGCGCGGTTCCCGAGGGGATCGGGGCGCAGACCGCACAGGTGCTCGCGAACCTCGCCGCCGTCCTCGCGGCCGACGGGCTCTCCCTCGCCGACGTCGTCAAGTCGACGGTCCATCTCCAGCACCTTCGCCGCGACTTCGCGGGCTTCGACGCCGCCTACCGCACCGCCTTCGAGGCCGCGGGCGGCCCGCTCCCGGTCCGCACGACGGTCGGCTCGGACCTCATGGACATCCTCGTCGAGATCGACGTCGTGGCGCTGCGGCGCACGGAGGACTGAGCACCGCCGGGGGTACGGGACGGGGCCGCGCCAACCGGCCGCGCGCCGCCCCGTACCCCGGCCAGGTCTCACACCGGCAGCACGTGCTCCCCGCTCCGGTCCGTGCTCAGGCACAGCGAGCACACGTGTGCCTCGTGCGTGACACAGGCGGTGACATCGGGGCGCTCGTACTCCTGCGCGCACACGTGGCACGTATAGGGGCTCGCGCTCGGGTTGCCGCTCTCGTCCAGGAGCGGCTCCGCGATGCCGTCGTCCGTGCGCCGCAGGTAGTACTTCCCGCGTGTCATCAGGGCCATGACAGGGGTGAGGACGAATGCGATGACGACGGCGGCGACCGGCGAGTAGGGCTGGACCGTGTCGCCGAGCGCGTGGAAGTACATCGCGATCGACAGGCCCGAGGCCGCGACGAAGGAGACGACGCCGACCGGGTTGACCGCGTAGAGCATCCCGCGCCGGAACTCCGGCTGGAGCGGGGAGAGTTTCAGCACGTACTTGTTGACCATGATGTCGGTCGCGACCGTCACGACCCACGCGATCGCGCAGTTCGAGTAGAAGCTCAGGATGTCGTTGAGGAAGCTGAACATGTCGGCCTCCATCAGCGCGAGCGCGAAACCGAGGTTGACGAGGACGAAGACCATGCGGCCCGGGTAGTGGCGGGTCACCCGTGTGAAGGAGTTCGTCCACGCGAGCGAGCCCGAGTACGCGTTCGTCACATTGATCTTGATCTGGCTGATCACGACGAGGACGACGGCGAGCGGCACCACGAGCCAGGACGGCATCATCGCGTCGAACGCGCCCCGGAACTGCTGGATCGGCTCGGTCGCGGCGGCCGGCCCCACGCCGGAGAGGATGTACACGGCGAGGAACACGCCGATCGCCTGCTTGAGCGCCCCCAGCACGACCCAGCCCGGACCGGCCATGACGACCGCCGTCCACCACGCGCGCCGGTTCTTGTCCGTGCGCGGCGGCATGAAGCGCAGGTAGTCGATCTGCTCGCCGATCTGCGCGATGAGCGAGAGGCACACGCCCGCGCCGAGCAGCACCGAGGCGGTGTTGATCCCGCCGTCCCCCGAGGTGCCCGCGTACGCGAGGAAGCGGTCCACCGTGCCGGGGTCCTCGGCGACGACGTAGACGAGCGGGCCCACCATGAGCAGGAGCCACACGGGCGTCGTCCACACCTGGAGCTTGCTGAGCGCCTTCATCCCGTAGACCACGAGCGGGATCACCATGAACGTCGACACCAAGTACCCAATCCACAAGGGTAGATGGAGCCCCAGTTTGAGGCCCTGCGCCATGATCGAGCCTTCGAGCGCGAAGAAGATGAACGTGAAGCTCGCGAAGATCACACTCGTGAGGACCGAGCCGAAGTAACCGAAGCCCGCACCACGGGTGATGAGGTCCAGGTCGAGGTTGTAGCGCGCCCCGTAGTACGCGAGCGGGAAACCCGTCACGAAGATGAGAACGGCCGCGACGCCGATCGCGAGCAGCGCGTTCCCCGTGCCGTGGCTGAGCCCGATCCCCGCGCCGATCGAGAAGTCCGCCATGTAGGCGATGCCGCCGAGCGCCGTCGTCGCCACGACCATGGGGGTCCAACGGCGGTACGAGCGCGGGGCGAAGCGGAGCGTGTAGTCCTCCAGCGTCTCCTTGACCGCCCCGCCCCCCTGCGGTGCGCCGTCGGGCTCCGGCTCGGTCGCGGCGGACGGCCGTGACTGCGTCGTGCTCATGCATGCCTCCCAGGGGACGGTGGTGATGCCGGGCACGAGGAGGCTAGGGACGGCGTGTTTCCCCGGATTCGCGCGGACGGTGAACGGGGCGTTACGTACAGCTCACAGCGGATTCCGCCTTCCCCGCAGGAGAGTCGCGCCCCGTCAGGAACGTGTACAACGCAGGGCTGCCGACCGGGACCGCTACCCGGCCGAGGCTCTTCCCGGGGGAGCCGGTGTCGTCCTCGGCGCCGCGCGCGGAAGCCTGGCGCGCCGCGCCGCGGGGCTGAGGAGCAGGAGGCCGACGTTGAGCGTCGAGCTGAGCCCGAGTTCGCACAGCGCGAGCGCGAGGACCAGCGGTCTGACGAGCGGGTGCCGGCGGATGTAGCGCAGCCCGTCGAGCAACTCGGCGCGCAGACTGCCGGGTTCGGCGCGAGCCCCGGTCGGCGCCGCCGGGGGACGTATCCGCAGTGAGAACAGCAGGGGCAGCGAGCCCGCGAAGAGCACCCCCGCCGCGGCGAAGGCCACGGGCAGCCCGCCGAGCCCGAGTGCGAGTCCCGCGAGCGGTGGCGCCGCGATCTGGCTCAGCCGCATCGCGAGCGAGCGCATCCCGATGACCCGCGCGAACTGCTCGGGCCGGGTCAGGCGGGGCGGCAGCGCGCCCACGGCCGGCACGAACAGCGCGTCCGCCGTGCCGAAGACAAGCGCCACGCACACGAGCAGCCACAAACGCGGGCGAGGTCAGCGCGACGGCACCGGCGACCCCGAGGACCAGCACGCGCCACCGTCGGCCCCGTCGGCGGCGGACCCGCGGGCCTGCTCCTCGCCTCCCTGCTGCGCCGCGACGACATCTACCGCGTCGTCCTCGAACCCTGAGACCACGCCCACGCCGAGGCCCCGCAGGCGTCGCCCGCACCAGGCCCCTACACCCCCGCCGGGAACTCCACCGCGAGCGCGACGCCCGGCCTGTTCGTGCGCGGCACCACCCGCCGCATGAGATCGGTGAGCCGCACGAGCACGTACTTGCGCGCGAGCGCCCGCCGCGCCGCCCGGCCCTCCGCCTCGTCCAGGACCCGGCCCGTCCCCTCGTACGTGCCCGCGCCCGCCGCGATCCGCCCCCGCACGTCGCAGGCCCGTACGCTCACGCGGCTCGTGTGCCGCAACCGCTTCACCTTGCCCGCGTGCGCGTCGCTCCACGCCACGAGCCGCTCGCCGTCCACGGCGAGCCACACGGGCGTCGCGACGGCCACACCGCTCCTGCGGTACGTGACGAGACTGACGTACTTCGCGGCGGCCAGCTCAGCGGGAACGCTCATGCGCCACCCTCCTCGTTCGGGGCTCGTAGAGGGACGACTCTACGGTGCGGGCGCTCCCGCCGAGGAGCGGTCAGCCGGTAGTGGCGACCACGGCCCCGGCCGCGACGAGCAGCGCCACGTACGCCCCCGCGTGGAGCGCGTCCGGGACCCGCGGCGGGCGACGGCGCAGCAGCACCACGACCACCGTCGAACCGGCCAGCAGCGACAGCGCCGCCACGATGTCCACCGCCCCGACGAGCCCCGCCCCCGCGGGCGTGCTTCCGCGCACCAGGAGCGAGACGCACAGCGCGGGCGCGACGATCGCGAGCGTGAGCGGATTGGCGAGCGCCGCCGCCACCGGCATCGAGGCGCCCGCCCGGCGCAGCAGCGGCACCGTCATCACGCTGCCGCCGACACCCAGGAACGAGGCGATGGCACCGATCGGCAGCCCCACACCGGTCGGCAGCGCCTGCCGCCGCCCCGCCACCGTGCGGGCGGGACGCAGGAAGCCGGGCCGCGCCAGCAGGTCCACGACCGTGACCCCCACGTACGCCACGAAGCCCCAGCGCAGCACGGGCCCCGGCGCGAACCGCCCGGCGACCGCCCCGAGCGCCCCGCCCACGCCGAGCAGCACGAGCAGCGCCCACCGGCCGCGTAGCGCCCGCGGCGGGGCGGCGAGCGTCGCGACGAGCGCGTTGACCAGCATGACCAGCGCGGACGTCGCCGTCGCCACGCGCACGGCGTCACCGCCGAGCCCGGCGTCCACCACCGTGATCACCGGGACCGTCACGAAGCCCCCACCGAAACCGAACAGCGCGGTGGTGACACCGACGCCGAGACCGAGCAGAAGAAGTACGAGTACGGACACCCTCCGAGCACATCGCACCCGGCAGATGGCGGGCAATCGCAGGCCGGGCGACTTTCTTCGCGACTTCGCCATACCCTGGCCGGGTGCGCAACGTCCCCCTCGACGCTCTCGACCACCTCCCGGTCGACGTCCTCCCGCTCGGCACCGACTACCCGCCGGACCACCTCCTCGCCCGGCACACCCACCGCAGGGCCCAGCTCCTCCACGGGGCCTCCGGCGTCATGCGCCTGGAGACCGAGGAGGGTGCCTGGACCGTCCCCGTCGACCGCGCCGTGTGCATCCCGCCGGGGACCCCGCACGAGGTCCGCATGCGGGGCGTCACCACCTGGAGCCTGTACATCGAGCCGGACGCCGTCCCCTGGTGGCCCACGTCCTGCACCGTGATCGAGGTCGGCGCGCTGCTCCGCGAACTCCTGCGCGCGGCGAACGACTTGGGCGCCGACTACGACACCGCCGGGCGCGACGGCGCGCTCATCGGGCTCCTCCTGCACGAACTGCGCCGCACCGCCCCGGCCCCGTTCGCCGTGTCGCTCCCGCGCGAGGAACCCTTCCGCGCCCTGTGCCGCTCCTACCTCGCCGCCCCCGACGCCGCGCTGACGAACACGGACTGGGCCCGCGCGGCGGCGATGAGCCCGCGCACCTTCGACCGCCGCTTCCACGCGCTCACCGGCACAAGTCCCGCCACCTGGCGGGCCCGCGCCCGTCTCCTTGCCGCCCTCCCACTCCTGCCCGCCCACAGCGTCACCGCGGTCGCCGCCCGCCTCGGCTACTCCTCTCCCGCGGCCTTCACCGCCGCCTTCACCCGCGCCTTCGGGGCCCCGCCGTCGAAACTGGGCTGACCAAGGGGAGGCGCCGGTATTTCGTCCGCTCCACACCAGGGACGAAGCCTCCCTGGTGACAAGACGGGCGTTATGTTGGCATTCGCCTTGTGAGGAGTGGCTGTGTGGCACGACATGCTGACGATTCAGCTCCCCATCGCGGAGAAGATCCTGCGGACCGTCCTCGTGTACGCCGCGATGGTGGTCCTCTTCCGGCTCAGCGGGAAACGCGGTCTGGCCAGCCTCAACACCTTCGACTTCGTCGTGGTCTTCCTTCTCTCCAACGTGGTGCAGAACGCCGTCATCGGAGCGGACGACAGTCTCCTGGGCGGCCTCGTCGGCGCCGCCACCCTCGTCGCCGTCAACGCGCTCATGAACCGGCTGACCGTGGCGAGCCCTCGCATCGCCCGTGTCCTTGAGGGAACGTCGACGACGGTGGTCGAGAACGGCTCCGTCATGACGGGCGCCGTCCGGCGGCTGGCCGTGCGCCCCTCGGAGATCGAGCATGCCGTCCGGGTGCAGAACGGGGAAGGGATCAGTGACGTCGCCTCGGCACGTCTGGAGCCCGACGGCCAGCTCCTCGTCGTGCTGAAGCAGTCCGCGGGAGCCCCGACGCGCGCCGACGTCGCACGCCTGGAGAAGCGGCTGACGGCGATCGAGGAGCTGCTGCGCGCCGAGGTGGCCGGGACCCGTCCGGAATCCACGGGCGGACACGGCAACGACTCGTGAGGGCCTCGGGGAACGGCGCGGGCGTTCAGGCGGCGACCGCCTCCTCGGCGCTGGAGCCGGTACGCGCACGGCGGTCCGGCCACGGGATGCGGACGCCGCACAGCGCGACCACGTAGGCGGCCCCCGCCACGCAGGCGAGCCCCCACACCAGGCTGCTCGCGCTGGCCACGAAACCGATCAGCGGAGGACCGGCGAGCAGCCCCGTCGTTCCCATGGCCGCGACCAGCGTGAGCGCGTTCCCGCCCTGCTGGGCTGCGGCCACGTAGACGCACGGGGTGACCGCCGCGACACCGAGCCCGACACAGGCGAAACCGGCGAAGGCCGGCCAGACACCCCCGGCCGCGAGTGCCACGACGAGCCCGGAACCGGCCAGGGCGCTGCCCACGACCACGACCCTGCCGTCGCCCCAGCGCTCACGCCAGCCGTCGGCGCACAGCCGCGCGAGGACCATGACGCCGGAGACGACGGAGATGCCCAGCGGAGCGAGCTGCTCCGAGGCGTCCGCGACATCCCGCAGGTACAGGGCGGACCAGTCGTTCATCGCGCCCTCCACGACCGTCCCGAAGACCATGGCGGCGCACATCCACCACACGGCCGCGCCCGGCAGCGTCCGGCGGCGTGGTTCCGGTGCTGCTTCCGCCTCGGCGGGCGCGGAAGGCGCCGCGACCTCTTCCGCACGGGTGAGCAGGCCCGTCCAGGCGCCCGCCGTGAGCAGGACGAGGAGAGCGGCGGCGACGGCGAAGTGGGCGGCGAGCGAGGACGTCATGAGGTGCACCCCGGAGGCGAGCACCCCCGCGAGGAAGGACCCGCCGCTGAAGACGGCGTGCAGCTTCGCCATCGTGTGCCGTGCGTACCGGGCCTCCAGCGCGGCGCCCTGCGCGTTCATCGCCGTGTTGAGGCAACCGACGAAGACCCCGTCGACGCACACCACCAACAGGGCGACCGGGTAGTTGGGGGCGGCGGCCAGGGCGAGGAGGACGAGGGCCAGCGCCGTGGTCGAGAGCAGGGCGAGCCGGCGCGAGCCCAGGCGCCGCATCAGCAGCGCGATGAGAGGGAAGGACACGCAGGAGCCCACCCCCGCGGCCATCAGCAGGAAGCCGACCTCGGCGGCGTTCAGGCCGAGCCCGGATTTCAGCGCCGGGATGCGGGAGGCCCACGTGGCGTACTGGAAGCCCAGGGCGCAGAAGAGCGCGGCGGTGGCGAACTGCCCGCGTCTGAACGAGGGAACGGGGGAGGGCATGAGGTCAACTCCGCCTGTGTGAGGGTTGATGGGCAGGGGACGCGGAGCGACCCGGGGACGGTTCCCGCGTCGTGAGCGAGCGGGACATGTACAGGGCCGACGCGCCGTAGTCGGTGACGGCCACGTCCGGTTGGGCGACGTAGCCGAGTGCGGCCCAGAAGCGGTCCGCCCCGCCCACGGCCACGAGCGAGACGGAGGTGCAGCCCCGGTCCCGCGCGGCGTCCTCCACGTGTGCCACGAGGCGACGCCCGAGGCCGCGCCCGCGCAGGAGCGGGCTCACGACGAGGTCGTGGATGTGCAGGTTCTCGCGAAGGGCGGGCGCCGGTTCCGTGCGTCCCCACGACGGCGGACGTCGCGGCGGGCTGGGCAGCGCGAGCAGGTATCCGCCGACGGTCTCCGCCCCGGTGCGCACCACGAAGCACGTGCCGGGCGAGACCGCGGCCTTGGCGCGGAGGACCGCGGGGCTCTCGGAGAGGCCGAGCGGGGCGTACGCCGCGGCCTCCAGGGAGACGATCGCGGCCCAGTCCGCCGGGGCGAGGCCCCGGATCACGGGCCCCGACGCCACCGGCCCCGACGCCACGGTCCCGCGCGCCGCGCTCACAGGCCCTCTCCCCGCGCGTCCGGCGACGCGCCGGTGAGGACGACGGGGAGGGGGGAGAAGCCGTTGAATCCGCGCGTCGTGTAGCTCAGCGCGTACGCGCCGCAGGAGAGGATCTCGACAGGATCGCCCGAGCGCAGATCCGCGGGAACCCGCACGTGCCCGCGGTCGTGCGCGAAGGCGTCGTCGCTGTCGCACGTCGGACCCGCCACGACCGCCGGGACCCGGGGGGCCGCGGAACGGGTGGGGAAGCGCAGACGGTACTGGAGGGCGTCCATCTCGTAGAGGCCGTTGAACTTCCCGCAGCTCAGGTAGAGCCAGTGCTGCAGGACGCCGTCGGGCATGCGCCGCCGCGTCAGGCGTACGACGCGGGCGTGGATGGTGCCGTGGTCGGCGACCAGCCACCGGCCCGGCTCCATGACGACGTCGAGGTGCCCGCCGTGGACGGCACGCAGCCGTTCGACACCCTCCCGGAGCGTGGCGAAGATCTTGTCCAGCGGGGGGTCGAGCGGTTCGCCCGCGGCGCTCAGGTACCCCCGGGCGGGCAGTCCGCCCCCGAGGTTCACGTGGTCCAGCGTGATGCCTGCCTCACCCAGCGCCTCCAGTACCGCCGCGAGACGATCGCACGCCTCGCGCCAGGCGTCGGGGTCCATCTGCTGCGAGCCCACGTGCACCGAGAGCCCGGAGGGCACGAGACCGAGATCGACGGCCTCGCGCAGGAGCCGTACGCCCTCGTCCGGCGCGCAGCCGAACTTGTGCTTGAGACCCCACAGCGCGCTCCCGCCCTCCACGGCGATCCGGCAGAACACCCGTGCGCCGGGGGCGTGGCGCGCGAGTGCCGCGAGGTCCTCACGGCTGTCCGTCACGAAGAGGCGCACCCCCAGGGCGTACGCCTCCGCGATGTCCGCGTCGGACTTGATCGTGTTGCCGTAGTGGACGCTCTCGACGGGGAACCCGGCACGCAGCGCCTGCCGCAGTTCCTGCGGCCCGGCCGCGTCCACCCCGGCGCCCACGGCGGCGAGAGCGCGCAGGACCCCGTCGTCGGGAGCCGCCTTCATGGCGAACCGCACGGCGGCGGAGGGGAGTTCGCGACACAGCTCGGCGTACCGGGCGCGGATGCCGTCGAGGTCGTACACGAGCCGGTCGTGCCCACCCGGCTCCTCGGGGCGTGGTCGCGGGGGGGACGTCATATTTCCTCCTGTGCGGCGTACGGCCCGGCTTGGCGCGCCCCGGCGACGAGGGCGGGCCAGATGTCGATGAGCAGGGCGTAGTCCTCCATGTCCGAGCGGGCCTCCGCCGGCAACGACTCCCGCGACGGGCGCAGCCGGTCGGCGAAGTCGGCGTAGCGCCCGCCCAGTCGGCGGTAGGCGTCGTCGACGCGGTCGAGGCGATCGAGGTTCTCGGCCGGGTCCACGACGGCGGCGCGCCGCACGATGGCGGCCACCCGCTCCGCGTCGACGGTGCCGTCGTCGAGCAGGAGGTCCGAGCCCGCGCGGGCGAGCGCCGCGTACGCCGGGTGGAGGTGCGCCATCGACAGGAGGAACTTCACGAAGCGCGTCTGGTAGGCGAGGAAGCCGGAATCCGTACGGCGTTCGCCTGTGTAGTAGTTGACGATGTGCCGGTTGTGCAGGACGCCGGGGAGACCCGCGTGGTGGACGAGGTGGAGGAGGAAGTAGTCGCTTCCGATGGTGTTCGTCGCGGGGGGCAGCGGGACGCGGGCGTGCACGTCCTGGAAGGCGATGTTGCACATGTCGACCCGCATCGGGTCGACCCGGGTCAGCAGCGCGTGGTCGCCCTCGAAGGCCGCGTTGCCCGCGCCGAGGAACGACTCGGCGACCAGCGCCCGCCTCTCCTCCTCGGTCGCGTCCGCGGGCGCCCACAGGCTGACCACGTCGTGGTACGCCTCGGGGTCGAGGGCGGCGATCTCGGCGATGTCGACGGAGGGCGGCCCGACGAAGGACGCCCCGACCAGGGAGACGGTGCGGGCGGCCTCGCGCGGGGTGAGGTCGCACTCGTCCACGTCGCCGATCAGGTCGGCGGCCCGCGCGCCCAGCGCCCGCAGCTCGTGGTGGATCGGGAAGACCTTCTCGCCGTCGTGCTCCTGGTAGCGGCTGTCGGAGTCCCTGCGGTGCACGGACACGCAGCCGAGCGCGAGGCTGAGGAGGAACGCCCGGTTGGTGCACGCCCCGTAGGAGGGCTTCGAGGGAAGCATCAGGTCGAGCAGCAGCTCGGTCTTCGGGCTGTCCGTGGCCGCGAGCGCCTGACGCAGGAAGGCGCGCTGCTCCTCCTCGTCGAAGTGGTGGACGCGCACGCGCGGAGGGAGGGCGAGCCGCCCCAGCGCCGCCCGGTGGGCCGCGCGCGTCTCGGGAGCGCTGGAGTCGAGGACGAGGAGGTGGACCTCGACGTCGAAGTGCCCGACCGCGTAGGCGGCTTCCTCGCCCAGGAGCCGCAGGGTGGTCACGCACTCCCGGTCGGTCGGGAGGGTCAGGCAGACGCTGCGCACGAGTCGGCCCCCTTCGTGTCCGCCTCCCGCCAGGACCGCAGGCCGAGCAGGCGTTCCCCCAGTTCGTCCAGCTCGGGGCGAGGGTAGCGCTCGGCCTCGGGGCGCACGGCGTCGCCCAGGAGGGTGCCGTTCCAGGTGGGGGTGCTCAGGTCCCGCCACGAGTCCACCCGCGAGCGGCGCAGTTCCTCGTGCTGCTCCAGGGCGGGCATCATCGACAGGTACTGCACCGCGCGGGCCCCGGCGGTGGAGAGATTGGCCGCCACGCCGTGCGCGAGGTGACCGTTGAAGATGAGCAGATCGCCCGCGCGCAGTTCGGGGCGCACGACGGGCATCTCGGAGCGGTCGACGGCCGGACGGATGGGGTCGCGGTCGGCCGGCTGCTCGGCCTTCCACCGGTCGAACTGCCGGAAGAGTTCGGGGCAGCACTGGAATCCGCCCTGCTCGGGCACGGTGTCGTTGAGCGCGAGGATGCCCTGGACGCGCTGGGGCGGGATGCCGCGCGTGCTGTCGACGTCCCAGTGCAGATCGATGTCGAAACCGGTCGGGCGGAACTCGATCAGCGAGCGGTCGCGGGTCTTGATGTTCGGCGGGTTGAGGTTCAGCCGGTCCAGGGTGACCCACAGTTCGTCGCAGTCCCACACGTCGGCGAACGCTTCGTACACGCGCCGGCGCTGCCTGTTCTGCCACATCAGCTCGTGGTGGTACGCCTCCACGAATCCGTAGATGTGCAGCTCCTGGTCCAGCTCGGAACGGTACTCGCGCTCGTCGTACCAGGTCTCGGGGCGTTCGGGGTCGAGCCCCTGGAACTCCCAGGCGACGTCGAGGAGTCGCTGGGCGTCCTCGCGCGGGACGGCCTGCTCGACCACGACGTAGCCGTAGGTCTGCCAGAAGGAGAACTGCTCCTCGCTCAGCACGCGCAGCGGGCGCGTCTTGCGCAGCTCGCGCAGCGGGGTGGCGGCGAGGTAGGTCTCGCCGTCCGCGCTGAAGTAGGGACGGGTGGTCGCGGCACGGTGCAGGTACGGATCGGCCGTGGGCATGAGGGAACTCCAGGGCTCTTGAGCGTGGGGAGGGCGAGGCGTCGTACGGGCGCGGTGTCCTGACCAGGGCACACGGCATACGCGAACGACGGACGCGGGGAAGGAGGAAGACGGGGGCGCTCGGTTCGAAGCGGCGCCTCGCCCTCCACGTTGGACTAGACCAGCGAAGCCTGTCAACGTCTCATCCGTCACTGACGTCACGTCATTTTCATTACTGACCAGTACTTTCACGTTCCGCCCCGGCTTCCGTGTGACGACGTGGTGAACGATCGGCCGATTCTGGTCCAGACCACTTGACAGCCCGCCCCGCGCCGCGTTGGGTCAAAGGTCCAGACCAGGAAACGGCGCGGGGCAACCCCCCTGTGTCCCCTGGCGGTTCGGCACGCACCACCCGAAGGGCACCCCCATGCACAACGAGAAGGAGCTGCGCCGGCTCGCACTCGGCGTCCTCCAGCCGGGCTTCGTCGGCACCACGGCTCCCGAGTGGCTCCTCGCCGCCATCCGGGACGGCCTCGCGTCCGTGGTGCTCTTCTCCCGCAACATCGAGACGCCCGAGCAGGTGGCCGCGCTCACCACGCGCCTCCGTGCCGAGAACCCCGAACTCGTCATCGCGATCGACGAGGAGTCCGGAGACGTCACACGCATCGAATCGCGCACCGGTTCCACCCGTCCGGGCAACCACGCCCTCGGTTACCTCGACGACACCGCGACGACCCACGCCGTCGCGCAGGACCTCGGCCACACGCTGCGCGCGGCGGGCGTCAGCCTCGACTACGCGCCGAGCGCCGACGTCAACAGCAACCCCGACAACCCCATCATCGGCGTCCGTTCCTTCGGCGCCGACCCCGACAGCGTGGCCCGGCACACCTCCGCCTGGATTCGCGGCCTCCAGTCGGCCGGCGTCGCCGCCTGCGCCAAACACTTCCCCGGCCACGGGGACGTCGCGGTCGACTCCCACCACGGACTGCCCGTCTACGAGGCATCCGATCGCGACATCGCCCGCCAGGCGCTGCCCCCCTTCCGCGCCGCCATCGCGGCGGGAGCGCGCGCGATCATGAGCGCACACCTCCTCGTGCCCGCCCTCGACCCGCACCGCCCGGCCACGCTCAGCCGCCGCATCCTCACGACCCTGCTCCGCGAGGAGCTCGGCTACGAGGGGCTCATCGTCACCGACGCCATCGAAATGGGCGCGGTCGCCGACGAGTACGGCATCGAAGGCGCCGCCGTGCGCGCCATCACGGCCGGTGCCGACGCGATCTGCGTCGGCGGCGAGAACGCGAGCGAGGGCATCACCCACAGCCTCGCCGACGCCCTGGTCGAGGCCGTCCTCGGCGGCGACCTGCCCGCCGCGCGCCTCGCCGACGCCGCCCGTCGCGTGGCCGAGTTCGCGACCTGGTCGGCGGAGCTGCGCCGCAACGCCACGGGCGCACCCGACCCGTTCGTCGGCCTCGACGCGGCCCGCCGCGCGATCCGCCTCAGCGACGCCGCACGCACCCGGCTGCCCCTGACCGGGGCCGCGCACGTCGTCGAGCTGGCCCCCCGCACCAATCTCGCCATCGGCAAGGAAACGCCGTGGGGGATCGCCGCGCCCCTGCGCGCCCGCACCCCCGACACCACCTCGGTGCGGTTGCGCGAGGAGGACCTCCCGGCCGAGACCCCCCTGCCCGCCGGAGTGCTCGCTCCCGCCGACGGCCGCCCGCTGGTCGTCGTCGTCAGGGACGCGGGGCGCCACGCGTGGATGCGCCGGGCGCTGACGGACATCGTCTCGGCGCGCCCGGACGCCCTCGTGGTCGAGACCGGGCTGCCCGGCCCGCTGCCCGGGGACGCACTCGTCTGCACCCACGGCGCCTCCACCGCGTCCGCCCAGGCGGTCGCCGCGCTCCTCACGGACGGCTCCGGCCTCCACGAGTACGAGACCCCGCAGGCGTCTCCGGCCGTCCCGGCCCCCGCGGATCTGTCCTGAATCCGACGCGACTCGTCCCGGCCATCGGTCCGGGACCGTCGCGCGCGCCGAGCGGGGACCGGTACGCCCCGAAAGCCCCGGGCGCGGAAGAAACCGCGGAAGTAACAGATCGTCGAAGAGGACACGGGAGGGACGCGGGGAATGGCCGGCGCCGCCGCACCCAAGAGGGAGCGGGTCCGACAACACATCCTCTCTCTCGTCAGAGGACGCGCGGCGGGAGAGGCCATTCCCTCCGAGCGCGAGCTGAGCGCGCGGCTCGGTGTCTCACGACCGACCTTGCGCGCGGCGGCGGACGAACTCGTCGCCAGCGGACTGCTGCGTCGTGAGCACGGTCGCGGCATGTTCGTCGCGGCTCCCGCGAAGACCATGCGGGAACTCGTCCCGAACGGCCGCGGCCTCGCCATGCCGCTCACCCGGGGCACCGTGTCCGGCCAGGTCCTCGGATGCTCCGTGGGTCGAGCGGAAGGGACCCCCGGACGACGGCTGGGAGCGGCGCCCCAGGACCTCCTCGTCCACGTCACGAGGCTGTGGAGGGCCGAAGGACGCCCGCTCTCCCTCGAACACCTCTACATCCCGCGGGAACTCGTCCCCGACCTGCCCACGCACACCCCGCAGGCCGGTCTTCACGCGCACCTTGAGGACTCCCACCGGAGCGAGGGGTACGAGGCGGTCCAGTCGACCGAACCGGTCCTCGTCGACGAGACCGAGGCCGCCGTCCTGGAGGTACCCGTTCTCTCCCCGGCACTGCTCATCGAACGCGTCACCACCGATGAACAGGGTCGACCCGTCGAATACGTGCGCTCCGTCTACCGCGGTGACCGCTACCGCGTCGTCTCCAGGCTCTCTCCACCACGCCCGCGGAGGGCCCCGGCCGACCCGGTCCCGCCCACTCCCCACGCCATGACGGGACCCGAGAGCGTTGTAAGCTAGGGGGACAGCCCTTGACCTGCGAGAACGCGGGCAGGGAGCCTACTCGTGGGAGTGCCCCGATGCTGCGAACCATGTTCAAGTCCAAGATCCACCGCGCGACCGTCACGGAGGCCGACCTCCACTACGTGGGATCGGTCACCGTCGACGCGGATCTCCTCGACGCCGCCGACCTGCTCCCCGGTGAGCTGGTCCACATCGTCGACATCACCAACGGCGCCCGCCTGGAGACGTACACGATCCCGGGCGAACGCGGGTCCGGCGTCATCGGGATCAACGGGGCGGCGGCGCATCTCGTCCACCCCGGGGATCTCGTCATCCTCATGTCGTACGCGCAGGTCGACGACGCCGAGGCGCGCTCCCTCGTGCCGCGCGTCGTCCACGTCGACGCCGACAACGAGATCGTCGCCCTCGGCAGCGACCCCTCCGCTCCCGTCCCCGGCACCGCCTCGCGGCGCAGCCCCCGCGCGATACCCGCCCCGCAGCACGCCTGAGCCCGTCGGCCCCCGCCCGCATGGCCCGGCGCGGACGGGCGCCGACGACTCTCAGGCGGGGGGCGCGGGCCCCTCGTAGCGCACGGCGAGACACGCGATGTCGTCGTCCAGCTTCCCCCTGCTCTGCGCCAGCAGCGCCCGGTGCAGCCGCCGCAGCAGTTCCTGCGGCATGAAACCCGCCGGAACCCCGCCCGCCCACCGCTCCAGCGGGAAAAACGCGCCGCCCGGCGCTCGCGTCTCGGTCACCCCGTCCGTGTACAGCAACAACGTGTCCCCGGGCCCGAACGGCACCCGCTCCACCGTGTACGCCGTGCCGAGGATCTCCGCGAGGTTGATCGGCGGGGACGCCGCGGGCGGATCGAGACTGCGCGGGGCGTCCTCGTGGAAGAGCAGCGCAGGCGGGTGGCCGCAGTTCAGGAACGACAGGTGCGTGCCCCCGCGCGGGATCTCCACCAGGATCGCCGTCGCGAACTCCTCCGCGTCCGCGCGCGAGCCCGTCCGCGAGCGGCAGTAGCGGCCCATGCTCGTGTCCAGGCGCTCCGCCACCTCGGCGAGGCCGCGCGCCTCGTACGCCACCTCGTGGAACGAGCCGAGCAGCGCCGCGGCGACCCCCACGGCGGGCAGACCCTTGCCCCGGACGTCCCCGAGCAGGAGCCGCAGCCCGAACGGCGTGTCCGCCGCCGCGTAGAAGTCCCCGCCCACCTTCGCGTGCGGCGCCGCCGCGAGATACAGCGTCGCGATCTCCAGGTGCGCGACGTGCCGCGCCACCGGGCGCAACAACACCTCCTGCGTCGTGTTCGCGACCGCCTCCACCTCGTTCAGCGTCCGCTCCCGCTGGGTACGCAGATGACTCGCGTACGCGGCCGCGAGCCCCACCGCCGCGATCGCGCCCGCCGTGAACATCGACTCTTGGTCCCCGTCGAGCACCGCGTACGCCAGCACCGCGAGCGCGCACACCCCACCGAGCAGCAGCGTCCCGCGCACCCGCCACAACGAGGCCGCGAGCGCGGGCGCGACCACGAGCAGCCGCGTGAAGGGAATTTGCGGGGGCGTCAGGATCGCCGCGAGACCGATCACCACCGTCAGCACCGCGGGGGCCAGGAGCACCGGGTCCCTCCGCCACGCCGCGACCCGCTTCGTTCCCGCACCCAGAACACGCATGAAAGGGATGGTAAGGAATCAAACGCCCGGCTCCGGGTGACGCGCCCCCCGCGCGCGCCGCCCCGGTCGACTCGTGCCTTCACCAGGCCCGCAGGCGGGGTCTCAGCCTGCGCACCCCCCGCCCTCACCGTGTGCGCACCCCCGCCCTCACCCCGTACCGCGCCCCGTCCTCACCCTGTGCCCACTCCCGCCCTCACCCCGTTCCGCGCCCCCGCCCCACCGGCCCCCGCGCCCCGAGGACAGGAGCACGCGCGTCCTCCGGCCCTCCGCGATTGGTCCATTCCACGACCCCCGTTTTGGCCCTGTCCGCAGGACCACGCGCCCGTCCAGGCTGGAACCCCACGCACCCCGGAGGTTCCCTTGACCATGTCCTTCCTGCTCACGAGCCTCGCCGTCGTCCTCACCCCCGGCACGGGTGTCCTGCTCACCCTCTCCACCGGACTCGCGCACGGCCGCCGCGCCGGTCTCCTCACCGCCCTCGGCTGCACGCTCGGCACCGTCCCCCACCTCGCCGCCGCCCTCACCGGCCTCGCGGCCCTGCTCCACCGCAGCCCCACCGCCTTCGCCGTCCTCCAGTACGCGGGCGCCGCCTACCTCGTCCACCTCGGGATCACCACCCTCCGCACCGCTCGCGCCACGCTCGCTGTCGACGCGGCCACCGCCCCGCCCGCCGGGGCCCGCCTGCTCGTCTCGCCGGTCCTCCTCAACCTCCTCAACCCCAAACTCACCCTCTTCTGCTTCGCCTTCCTCCCCGCCTTCGTTCCGGCCCGCACCGCCGATCCCTTCGCCGCCATGCTCCCTCTCGCCCTCGTCTTCATGGGCCTGACCTTCCTCGCACTCGCCGGATACGCCTTCGGGGCGGCGGCCGTACGCCGCCACGTCCTGAGCCGCCCGGCCCTGCTCACCGGGGCGAACCGCGTCTTCGGCGGCAGCTTCGTCGCCCTCGGCGCGGCGCTCGCGCTCGCCTGAACGCCCCTACAGAAGCGCCTCCTTGACGGACCAGGCAGCCGCGAGCGCGACGAGCGCGGGAGGTACGAGCCGGCCATCATGAACCCCATGGACGCCCCGATGCCCGAACCACCACCCCGTCGTGTCCCCGACCCACCACCCCGTCAGGTCTCCGAACCACCCCCTCAGGGACCCGAACCGCCGTCCCCTCCGGTCCCGGACCTCCTCCCGTTCGGCACCCGCGCCGTCCCCGCCCGCGACAAGACCGCCTGGCTCGTCGCCGAAGTGCGCCGCGCGATCGCCGAGGGCCGCCTCACCCCCGGCGCCCGGCTGCCGCCCTCCCGCACCCTCGCCAGCGCGCTCCGCCTCTCCCGCGGCGCCGTCACCGAGGCGTACCGGCGCCTCACCGAGGACGGCCACGTCGAGGGCCGGGGCCGCAGCGGCACGGTCGTCCGCGCCGTACCCCGCACCGTCCCGCCGCCCCGCGCGTCCACGCCCCCGCCCGCCGATCCCTTCGCCCCGGCCACGGGTGAGGCCGTCTTCGACGCCCTGCGCGAGCTGTCCGCCCGCATCGACCTCACACCGGGGCGTCCCGACCTCACCGCCTTCCCGCGCGCCGCCTGGCTGCGCGCCACGCGTGCCGTCCTCGCCGAACTCCCCACCGCCTCCCTCGGATACGGCGACCCGCGCGGCGAGCCCGCCCTGCGCACCTCCCTCGCGCACTGGCTCGCCCGCACCCGCGGCCTCCTCGTCCACCCTGACGACCTCCTCGTCCTCTCCGGCGCCGCGCAGGCCCTCTCGCTCCTCGGGCCGGTCCTGCGCGCGGAAGGCATCGACCAGGTCGCCTTCGAGGACCCGGGCTCGCTCGGCGTCCGCCAGCACCTGCGCCGCACGGGCTTCGCCACGCCCCCCGTCCCCGTCGACCACGCGGGCATCCGCGTCGACGACCTGCGCGCCACCGGCGCCCGCGCGGTCCTGCTCACCCCCGCCCACCAGTTCCCCACCGGAGTCGTCACGCGCGGCGGCCGCCGCCGCGCGCTGCTGCGCTGGGCGAGCGAGGGCGGCCTCGTCCTGGAGGACGACTACGACGCCGAGCACCGCTACGACCGCGCCCCCGTCCCCGCCCTGCGCACCCTGCTCGCCGACCGCGTCTGCTATCTCGGCAGTGCCTCGAAACTCCTCGCCCCGGCGCTGCGCCTCGGCTGGCTCGTCCCGCCCCCGCACCTGCGCGACGCCCTCGTCGACGCCAAGCGCTTCGCCGACCTCGGCAACGACGTCCTCGCCCAGCACACCTTCGCGCGCCTCATCGACAGCGGAGACCTGGAACGCCACGTACGGCAGTCGCGCACCCGGCACCGGCGCCGCAGGGACGCGATGATCGCCGCGCTCGCCCGCCACCTGCCGCACGCCGTCGTCCACGGGGCCGCCGCCGGGCTCCACCTCACCCTCACCCTCGACACGCCCGTCCCCGACACCGACGTGGCCGCCGCCGCGCTCGCCCGGGGCGTCAAGGTCCAGCCCCTTTCCTGGCACCGCGTACGCCCGGGACCGCCGGGGCTCGTCCTCGGCTACGCCGCCGTACCCGCCACCGCCATCGAGGAGGGAGTGGCCGCGCTCGGCGCGGCCCTGCGGGACCTCGCCTGAGGGCGGTCACCTCCCCTGCGCGCCCCGACCTCGCCCGAACCGTCACCGCTCCCCGCGCGCCACGAGCACCCGCTCCCCGGTCTCCTCGCACCGCAGCCCGTGCCCGCCGAGTTCCCGCGTCAGCACCTCCGGCGGCAGCATCCGGGTCAGGAACCGCTCGCCACGCCGCCGCACCACCCGCTCCCCGCGCCGCACGGTGTACGTGAACGCCAGCTCGGCCCCCTCCTCGCACGCCGTCTCCCGCACCTCGCCCTCGTAGGTGTCGGCGCCGACCCGTACCGGCGTGAACACCGCGACCTCCGCCGCGCGCGGCGCCCGCGCGCGAGGGCGGTCCATGAGCAGCAGCCCGCCGGGCTCCAGGACACGTGCCGCCGCCTCCCACAGCGCGTCGCGCGCCGCGCCGTCGAGCGTCGGAACGACGTTGTGGCACACCACCAACTCGGCGGAAGAATCCGGGATTTCCGCCTCGGGCAGCGTGCCCGGGTGCACGGTCACGCGCGCCCGCCGGTCCGCCCGGGACCACGCGAGACGCGTCAGCAGGAGCGAGCGCATGACCGCCGAGGGCTCCACGGCGTGCACCGGCGCCCCCGAGCACGCGAGCGCCATGAGACTCACCGTCCCGCTCCCCGCGCCCACGTCCACCACCGCGCCCCGCGCCGCGGCGACCCGCCCCCCGTACAACTCCGCCACGAGCCGGCTGTCCCGCTCGGCCTGGAGGATGTCGTAGAACTCCGCCGTCGTCCGGTACGCGTCCGCGCCCTCGCACTCACTCATGGGGCCACGGTGCCCGCCGGGCGCCCGCCGGAACGGAAGGCGGGGCCGGGATCAGCGCTTCTTGCGCAGCGACTCCGGCTTGTGGACCGCCCGCTTGCCGCTCTTGTCGCTCTCGACCTCGTACTGCGGCTCCTCCGGCGAGGCGTCCACGGTGCGCCCGGCGGCCTCCGTGTGCTTGTCCACCTTCTTCGTCACCTCGCCCTCGACCTCCTGACCGTGGCTGCTCCACGCCACGTCGTCGCCGCGCCGCAGCTTCTTGTCCTTCTTCGCCATGGGGACCGCCCTTCGTGCCGGGGCGCGTGCCACAGCGGTACGCGCCGTCCCGGCCCAGCCTCCCGCGCTCGCGGCGCCCGCGCGCCCCGGCACCGCCGAACGGCCCCGTCCGGGCCCCGTCCGCTCGCGCCCGTCCGCCCCGCGTGATCGGCTGACTCGCGACCGTACGAAGCGCCGCGGCTCGAAGAGCGGCACAGACAGTGGTGCGGGCACGAGGACGTCCCTACGGCCGATCGGCTTGGAGGCCCCATGCGGCGCGGAACCCCGGACGCGGCTCCCGGCCGCGCGCCCCACGAGCCCCCCGCCCCCCGCCGCGTCGCCGTCGTCACCGGCGCGGCGCGCGGCGTCGGCGCCGCCCTCGCCCGCGCCCTCGCGGCGCGCGGCATGGCCGTGGCCCTCCTCGGCAGGGAACTCGCCACGCTGGAGGCCGTCGCCCGCGAACTGCCCGTACCGACCTGCTCGCTGGAGGTCGACGTCACCGACGAGCCCGCCCTGCGCGGCGCCGCCGACTGCGTACGGGAACGTCTCGGACCCGCCTCCGTCGTCGTCGCCAACGCGGGCATCGCCGCCGCCGGTCCCTTCACGCACACCGGCGCGGCCCTGTGGGACCGTGTCATCGCCGTCAACCTCACCGGCAGCGCCGCAACGGCTCGCGTCTTCCTCCCGCACCTCCTCGCCAAGCGCGGCCACTTCCTCCAGGTCGCCTCCACGGCCTCCTTCGGCTCCGCGCCGATGATGAGCGCCTACTGCGCCTCGAAGGCCGGTGTCGAGTCCTTCGCCCAGGCGCTGCGCAACGAACTCGCCCCGGCGGGCGTCACGGTGGGCATCGCCTACCTGCACTGGACCGGGACGGGCATGATCGAGAACATCGACGAGGACCCCGTCCTGCGGGCGCTGCGCGCCCACCAGCCGGCCTTCGCGGGCCGCGTCCACCCGCCCGAGCAGGTCGCCGCCTGGCTCGCGCGGAGCATCGCCCGCCGCGCGCCCACCGTCTACGCGCCGCCCTGGCTCCGCTTCCTCCAGCCCCTGCGGCCCGTCTTCCCCTACGCCGTCTCGTACGTGTCACGCCGCGCCCTCGCGCGCCTCACGCCCGCCGAACTGGCCCGCGAGGCCGGCGTCCTCGGACCGGGCGGACGCGCCGACTGGGGCGCCGAGGACCGCACCCCCGCGCGCCCCGTGACGCCCCCGCACACCTGACGTCACGCCCCGGCGTGCTCCCTGGCCCGCGCGACGGCCTCGCGCACGTCACCCCGGTGGACGGGCCCGTGCCCGGCGAGCAGTGTCCCGGCCTGTATCGCTTCCAGGGCGGCGAGCGAGGCGAGGGTACGGGCCCGGTCGGCGTGGAACATCCCGGGCAGCAGCTGGGGGCCCGCCAGGCGCGAGGTGGGGTGCCCCGTCACGAGCGCGTCACCGCTGACGAGCACGCCGTGCTCCGGCAGGTGGTACGCGCAGTGCCCGCGCGTGTGCCCCGGCGTGTGCACGGGCACGGGCCGCCCCGGGAGGTCGAGCGCCCCGGCGACGGGGAAGGCCCGCGGCCCGGCGACGGGCACCGCGCCCAGTCCCCCCGAGCGCACCGCGCCCAGCGCCCAGGGGAGCACCCCGGGCCGCCAGGCCCGCGCGAGGATCTTCCCGATGGTCACCTGGTGCAGGAACTCCCTGCGCGCGTGCGGCACTTCCTCCTCGTGCATGAGGATGTCGGTCCCGTACGCGGTGCGCAGGTGCTCGGCCGCCCCGATGTGGTCGCCGTGCGCGTGCGTGATCAGCACGGCCCGTACGGCCTCCGGTGCGACGCCGAGCCGCGCGAGCGAGGCCAGCACCGCCTCCCGGTCGCCCGGATACCCCGAGTCGATGAGCGTCGCCGCGTCCCCGTCCTTGACGACCACCCAGTTCGTGTCGCTCCCGTGGACCAGGTGAACCCCCGCCGCCACCTCGACGACGTCCTCGTCCCGCAGCCCTGCCGTCATTGCCCGCCCTTTCGTGCCGGTGACAGCCCCTCAAGGAGGCCGTGTCCCGTGTCGTCGCGGCGGACGCCTGACGCGCCGCCGCCTTCTCTTCCTGCGGCATACTGCCCGCGAGACGTGCGCAGGGGAAGCGGGGGACTGATGAGGCGGGTGCGAACGGGAGTCGCGGCGGTCGCGGTGTGCGGTGTGCTGCTGGCGTCGGGCTGCTCCGGCGACGCGGCGTCCGAGGGCCCCGTACCGCTCGCCACCGGGCGCCCGCACCGCCCCGCGGACCCGGCCGACCTGAACGGCGACGGGTACGCCGACGCGGTCCTCGGCTCGGAGGAGCGCGGAAGCGTGGTCCTGTGGGGCGCGAAGGACGGACTCGACGCGCGGCGGACGAGCCGGTTCGCCGTCACGAACCCGGTGCGCGCCGACCTCGACGGGGACGGCTACACCGACCTCGTCGCGGCCACCGGGGGCGGTGGCACGGTGCTCCTGCGGGGCGGACCGCGCGGGCTCGCCGCTCCGCGCACGCTGCGCACCCCGCGCGGCTTCGTCCCCCGCGCCGCGGGGGACTTCGACGGCGACGGCACCACCGACCTCTTCGACGGCGGCGAAGGCGGCACCGGGGACACGAACACCCTGCCCGAGGACCCCGGTACCCCCGGCCGCGTCCTCCACGGTCCTTTCACCGCGGGCGGTGCCCCGGCCCGTACCCGCGCCCTCGACCTCGGCCAGCACGGCTACAGCAGCCCCGCCGGCGTGGCCGCCGCCGACTTCGACGGCGACGGCGCGAGCGACCTCGTCCTCGGCTACGCGTACGACGCGCAGGACGACGACAACGCGCCGCCGGACCTCACACCGGTCGCCTATTACAAGGGGGGCCCGAGCGGCCCGCGCCGCGACCGCTCGCGCGAGAAGGCCCTGCTCGCCGCCGCGGGTCCGGGAGAGGGCGGCTTCGCCTCGTTCCCGGGCGACACGGACGGCGACGCGGCGGCCGAACTCCTCGTCCCCGGCACCGCGCCCGGGGGACACGGCCGCCTCACCGTCCTCCACGGAGGCGCGGGCGGGCCGGGCACGGGCGGGAAGGCGGACGTGTACGAGGGCGAGGAGGGCGCCTTCGGCTCCTCGGTCCTCACCGGGCGCATCGACGGCGACTCCCGGGGCGACCTCGTCATCGGCGCGGCCGGCGCCTACCGCCACGACGACTGGATCACCGTCCGCGCCACCCGCGCCGGAACCCAGCGGCTCACGGCGCTCGACGACTGGATGCCGGGCCGCCCCAACGCCGCCCACTGGAACGAGTTCATGCCCCTCGCCCTGCTCGACGCGGACGGCGACCACCACGCCGACCTCCTCGCCCACGCCCCCCGCCACAACGGCGGCAAGGGCGCCTACGTCCTCCTGCGCGGCACGGACAAGGGCCTCTCCCTCCACGGCGTGCGCTCCCTCGCCCCCGCGCGCCTCGGACTGGACTGAGAACCGGCGGACGGGGCCTTGCCGCGACGGTTTACAGCTCTCTTCCAACGATGTAAAAAGTCAAGAGAGCCTCAAGTCGCCCTGCTGTTCCGCCGGTTGCCCGGCGGGAGGCCGCGAGAGGCCCGGCCCGTCCCGCGCTCCAGCCTTGTCATGTACGTGATAAAAGCCCGCCTGGTGGAGACCCGCCCGGAGTACCCGAAGGAGCCGCACCATGCCGCACGCCCCGACCTCCGCACCCCCGCCCCGCACCCTCAGACCCGCCCCGCGCGCCCTGCTCACCGCCCTCCTCGCCGTCCTCGCGCTGTGCGCGGGCGCCCTCACGGCCGCCGCGCCCGCCCGGGCAGCCGCGAGCGCCTGGGCCCCCAAACCCTCACCCCTCACCACGCCCTGGACCGACCAGGTCCCCACCGACAAACCGCTCAACGAGTACCCCCGCCCCCAGCTCACCCGCCCCGACTGGGCCAACCTCAACGGCATCTGGGACTTCGCCGTGACCGCCGCGAACGCGGGACAGCCCACGCAGTGGAACGAGCAGATCCGCGTCCCCTTCGTCGCCGAGTCGGCGCTCTCCGGCGTCAAGCGGCAGGTCAACGCCGGGGACAAGCTCTGGTACCGCCGCACCTTCACCGTCCCCGCGGGCTGGAACGGCAGGAACGTCGTCCTCAACTTCGGCGCGAGCGACTGGCGCACCACCGTGTGGGTCAACGGGCAGCAGGCGGGCGCCGAGCACAGCGGTGGCTACGACGCCTTCTCCCACGACATCACCGCCCTCCTCAACAGGGGCGGCACCAACACCGTCGTCGTCTCCGTCCTCGACCCCACCCAGTCCGGCGGCCAGGCGATCGGCAAACAGCGCTCCGGCCCCGTCGAACCCCACGCGGGCGGCGGCATCTTCTACACCTCCGCCTCCGGCATCTGGCAGACCGTCTGGCTCGAACCCGTCGCCCCCGCGCACATCACCCGCCTCGACATGACACCCGACCTCGGCACGAGCACCCTCAGGACCACGGTCCGCGCCGCCGGGGCCAGCGGCCGCCAGGTCCGCGTCACCGTCTCCACCGGCGGCCGGACGGTCGGCACGGCGACCGGCACCGTCGGCGGCGCCCTGAGCGTCCCCGTCCCCTCACCGCACCTGTGGACCCCCGAGGACCCCTTCCTCTACGACGTGCGCGCCGAACTCCTCGACGGCACCACCGTCACCGACACGACCGGCAGCTACACGGGGATGCGGAGCATCGCCCTCGCCCGCGTCGACGGCGTCCAGCGCCCCGTCCTCAACGGCAAGTTCGTCTTCCAGACCGGCACGCTCGACCAGGGCTACTGGCCCGACGGCATCTACACCGCGCCCACCGACGACGCCCTCAAGTACGACCTCCAGAAGCACAAGGACCTCGGCTTCAACATGGTCCGCAAGCACATCAAGGTCGAACCCCAGCGCTGGTTCTACTGGGCCGACAAGCTCGGCCTCCTGGTCTGGCAGGACATGCCCGCGATGGACCTGCGCACCCCCGACAGCGCCGCCCGCACGCAGTGGGAGGCCGAGTATCACGAGATCATCGACGAGCACCGCAGCTCGCCCTCGCTCGTCATGTGGGTCGACGAGAACGAGGGCTGGGGCCAGTACGACCAGGCCCGCATCGCCGACGACATCAAGGCGTACGACCCGAGCCGCCTCGTGGACAACATGAGCGGCGTCAACTGCTGCGGCGCCGTCGACGGTGGCAACGGCGACGTCATCGACCACCACAACTACGTCGGCCCCGGCGTCACGAGACCGAGCGCGAGCCGCGCCGCGGTCCTCGGCGAGTTCGGCGGCCTCGGACTGCGCGTCCAAGGGCACGAGTGGTACCCCGGCGGCGGCTTCAGCTACGAGGACCAGCCCGACGCGGCCCACCTGAACAACCGCTTCACCGGCCTCATCGACGCCCTGCGCCTCCAGCAGATGCCCGCCGGGCTCTCGGCCTCCGTCTACACCGAGATCACCGACGTCGAGAACGAGGCCAACGGCCTGCTCACCTACGACCGCCAGGCCGTCAAGGTCGACGAGAACCGGGTCCGCGCCGCCAACCAGGCCCTCATCGCCGCCTCGCGCGGCACCCCGCCCCGCGCCACCCTCCCGACCGGTGGCTACAAGTCCCTGCGCGTCACGACCCCGGGCTTCACCGACCGCTACCTGCGCCACTACGACGGCCTCGCGAACACCGAGCCCGTCACCGCCGCGAGCCCCGCACTCCTGAAGGCCGACGCCACCTGGAAGATCGTCCCCGGCCTCTCCGACTCCGCGTGCTACTCCTTCGAGTCCCGCAACTACCCCGGCGAGTACCTGCGCCACCGCGAGTTCCGGGTCCACCGCGAGGCGGGCGACGGCTCGGCGCTCTTCAAGGCCGACGCCACCTGGTGCGCCGTCCCCGGCGAGGGCGGCGTCCGCCTCATGGCCTCGAACTTCCCCGGCCAGTACCTGCGCCACTACAACTCGGAGGTCTGGCTCGCGACGCCCGGCGGCACCCACGCCTACGACACACCGGACCGCTTCACCGAGGACACCACCTGGGCCGCGGAGAACCCGTGGACCCCGTGAACGCGAACCGCTGACAGACGCGGGCACCCGTGGGGCGCGCCGAAGACGCTCCCCACGGGTGCCCGCCCGCCTCCTCCGCCCTCAGTCGGGCCACTTCCCCGTCAGCCGCTTCGCCGCCGTCGCCCCACCCCGCTCCACCGCGGCCCGCACCGTCGAGAAGATGGCGCCCTGGAGGGCAGCGGCCACCAGGATCTCGCCCCAGCGCCGGTCCTCGTCACCGGCCCCCGGAGCCTCGCCCTCGTGCCCGAGCCTCTTCCACGCCTGCCGGAAGAGCGCACCGGCCACCATCCCCGCGCCCATGCCCAGCGCCAGCCCCACCGGCTTGTACGCGACCTTGTCCACCTTCACGTCCCGCTCACCTCTCCCTGATGTTCCCGCGTGCGCACGTGACCGTGCCGTCCGCCCGCGAGTACCCCCGGCCGCTCCGGTCAGACACGGCTTCCACAAGCGGCCCCGCCGCGCCGCCCCGATTGCAGGGGCCGGGAGAGAGGGGGATTCTGAGGTGGTGAGCGAGAAGCCGGAGGCGGGCGGCGAGGCGACCAGGGGCCTTCCGGGGCTGCGGCACGTCCGGACCGGAATCGCGCTGGTCGAGGGCGACACGTACATCCTCACCGACGCGAACCCCGCGTTCGCCGAGCACGCCGGGCCGCACCTCGCCCCGCCCGGCGGCCCCGTCCCCCCGGGCCCCCTGCGCGCGGCACTGGACCGGGCCCGGCGCACGGGCCGCACCGAGCGGGTGCGCCTGCCGGCCGCGACACCGGGCCACGGGGACCCGCACGGCCCCCTCGTCCTCCTGTGCCTGCCCCTGCGCCCCGCTCAGGGCCCTCCGCCGCTCCTCCTGCTCGCCCAGGTACTCCCGGACACCGCCGAGACGGACCCCGCCGACGCGGGCCCCGGCGAGCGCCCCCTCGACGACGACGCGCTCGTCCTGCGCTACCAGGCGCTGCTCTCCGCCGTTCCGCAGGTCGTCTGGACGCGCGACCCCGAGGGCCGCGTCACCAGGCTCTCCGGGACCGAGGACGCCGGGCGGATCGCCCTCCCGCTGCCCGGGGACGGCGAGGACTGGCTCGACGCCGTCCACCCGAAGGACCGCGAACGCTTCACCCGCGAGTGGCACGAGGCCAACGCCGGGGCCACCCACGTCACCACCGTCGTCCGCGTACGCGTCGGCGAGGACCCCCGCGCCTACCGGCACCTGCGGCTCACCGCCGTGCCCGTCGCGCGCGCGGACGGGCGCCGCGAGTGGGTCGGTACCGTCGCCGACGCCGAGAGCGAGTGGTTCGCCAGTACACGCGAACGCCTCCTCGCCCGGATGGCCGAGGTCTCCACGGCCCGCGACCTGTCCGAGGCGTTCCGCACGACCGCCGCCGTCGTCGTGCCGGATCTCGCCGACTCGATCGCCGTCTTCGAGGTCCAGGGCGCCACCGCGCCGTCCGCGCTCGCCGCGCGCTCCGCCGTCCCCGCCGAGCGCGTCGCCTTCGCCCCCGACCTCCCCGTGCTGCCCCCGCTCGGCGACGGATTCTCGCTCGGGCACATGGCCGAGGAGGTCCTGCGCGACCGCGAGCCCCGCCTCGTCGTCTTCCCGGCCGGCGCACCGCCCGAGGACAAGATCTCATCCGTCTCGCGGGGGTGGCTGCGCGAGGCCGGGGCGACCTGCCTCGCGCTGCTCCCCGTCCTCGTGGACGGCCGCGCCGTCGCCCTCGCGAGCGTCGCCAACTGCCTGGGCAACCCGCCGCCGACCGAACTCGAACTGCGCCTGCTCCAGGACGTCCTGCAAGGACTCAGCCGCCCCCTGCGCCGCACCCTGGAACTGCAACGCGCCCGCGAGACCGCCCTCGTCCTGCAACGCTCCTTCCTCACCGCCGCCCCCGACCTCGCGGGCGCCGAGATCCGCGCCCGCTACGTACCCGCCAACGCCGCCGCCGAGGTCGGCGGCGACTGGTACGACGCGACCCGGCTGGCCGGAGGGGCCGTCGCCCTCACGATCGGCGACGTCGCCGGGCACGACCTGGACGCCGCGACCGCGATGGGCAGCGTCAACAGCATGCTGCGCGGCCTCGCCTGGGACGCCGGACCCCACGCCGACCCCGCCCGCACCCTGGACCGCCTCGACGGCATGGTGCAGGGCCTCGGCACGGCCTCGCTCGTCACCACCGTGCACGCGCTCCTGTGCCCCGCCCCCGGGCGCGGCTGGCACGTCACGCTCGCCAACGCGGGCCACCCGCCGCCCCTGCTGCTGCGCGCCGCGGGGCCCGTCGACTGCGTCGGCGACGAGGAGCCCGACCCGCCGCTGTGCACCCCGCCGGGACCTGCCCGCAGCAGCACGAAGCTCTTCCTTGCCAAGGGCGACACACTGCTTCTCTACACGGACGGACTCGTGGAGATCCCGGAGGCGAGGATCACCGACCGCATCGCGCACCTGCGCCACCGCGTCGAGAAACTGCACCGCGACGGCCAGACCCTGGAAGCCCTCGTCCGCGACGTCGTCGCGCACGTACGCGCGGGCAAGGACGACATCGCGGTCATCGCCTTCCGCGCGACGGGCTGAGCGGGGCGGTCCCCCGCCCGGCCACCGGGGCGGACGGGCCGCGTACCCGCCCGCCACGTCCGCCGCCGTGACTCAGCCGCCCACCGGCCCCACCGGCACGTCGCCCCGCAGCGTGATGCGGTGCATGACGCGATGCCGGTCCCCGTAGTCGCGGTTGGCGTAGTGGGACGTGGCGCGGTTGTCCCACAGGGCCACGTCGCCGGGCTGCCAGCGGTGCCGGATCGTGTGCTCCGGCTTGGTGAGGTGCGCGTACAGGATGTCGAGGATGCCCCGGCTCTCGTACTCCGAGACCCCCGTCAGGTGCGAGGTGAAGCCCGGATTGACGAACAGGCCCCGGCGCCCCGACTCCGGGTGCACACGCACCACCGGATGCTCGACGGGCGAGAGATCCGTGAACACCTCGCCCTCCCACACGTTCCCGCGCCCCTGCCGCCGCTGCGCCAGGTAGTAGCCGAACTCCCGGTTCCCGTCGTGCACGGCGGTCAGCGGGTCGATGAGCGCGCGCAGCCCCGGCGTCAGCGACTCGTACGCCGCCTGGCTGTCCGCCCACGACGTGTCGCCCCCGGCCGGCGGCAGCACCACGGCGCGCAGCACGGAGATCGCGGGCGGCCTCGCCACGAACGTCACGTCGGTGTGCCACACGTCGGCGAAACCGTTGTCCTGGCTGTCCAGCGCGAACACCTCCTCGGGCACGTCGCCCGAGTCGCGCACCGGATGACCGGCCGTCACCTCGCCGAGCCGCCGCCCGAACGCGATCTGCGCCGCGTCGTCGATGTCCTGCCCGCGCACGAACAGCACCTTGTACGCCACGAGCGCCGCGCGCACCGCGGCCACCTGCCCGTCGTCCAGCCGGCCGAGATCGATATCGTGCACCTCGGCGCCGAAACGGGGCCCGAGCGGAGTCAGGCGCAGCCCCGCCTCCGATACGCCCGGGGCGGTGCTCACGCGGTCACTGATGACGGTCATCGTGCTTCCTCCTTGTGCGGGGGCGGCGTCCCCGGGCCCCGCGGCAGCGGGCCGGGACGATCCAGGACGGCGCGCCCCCGACGGTGGGGGAGGGGCAGAGGGGAGCGCGGCACGGCGCGACGACCGGCGCCGCGTCGGACGGCGGCGTACGGAGGCGGCGCGAAGAGCCCGGCGCCGCGCGGGAAGGTCAGGCGGCAGCCGGGGCGGGAGAGATCAGCGACAACAACACGCGGCCGTGCGGAGGCGCGGTTCGAGGACCGGGCGGCACACCGACGATTCGTGGGTCACGGAAAAGTTGTACCGCACGGGACCGCGCCCGCACCAGCACGCGTCCAGGCTCTGGGACACGGCGCCCGGCGCCGCGCCCGCCCGAAGGCCCGGCCCGTACCCCGAACTCCGGGGTACGGGCCGGACGACCGTCTACCCCCGCCCCGCCACCACCCCCTCCCCGGCCCCCGCCACGACCCGCGTCAGCCGCTCCACGACCTCCGACATCGCCTCCCGGCCCGCGCCGAGGTACCCGCGCGCGTCCACGAGCCCCGGCTCCGCGCCCAGCCGCTCCCGTACCGCCGCCGTCAGTGCCACGTTCAGCGCCGTCCCCACGTTCACCTTCGTGATGCCGCCCCGCACCGCCGCGCGCACCTCCTCGTCCGGCACCCCCGAGGACCCGTGCAGCACGAGCGGCACCCCCGCCGCGTCCCGCAGGCGCCCGAGGAGCCCGTGGTCCAGCGCGGCCGTCCGCGACGTCATCGCGTGACTGCTCCCGACCGCGACCGCGAGCCCGTCGACGCCCGACGCGGCCACGAACGCCGCCGCCTCCCCGGGATCGGTCCGCGCCCCCGGCGCATGCGGCCCGAGTGGGGCAGCGCCGTCCTTGCCCCCCACCTCGCCCAGCTCCGCCTCCACCCACAACCCGTGCCCGTGCGCCCACAGCACGGCCTCGCACGTCGCCGCGAGATTCGCCTCGTACGGGAGCTTCGCCCCGTCGTACATGACGGACCCGAACCCCTCGTCGGCCGCCTGCCGCAGCAACTCCGCATCCGTCACATGGTCCAGGTGCAGTCCCACGGGCACACCCGCCGCCACCGCCGCGGACCGCGCCGCCGCCGCGAGCGGACCCAGCCGCCCGAGCCGGTACCGCACCGCGTTCTCGCTCACCTGGAGCACGACGGCGCCCCCTGCCCGCTCCGCCCCCGCGACGACCGCCTCCACGTGCTCCAGCGTGATCACGTTGAACGCGGGCAGCCCCCGCCCGCCCGCGACCGCCTCGGCGACCAGCTCCCCGGTCGGCACCAAGGCCACCGCTCACACCTCCCGCAGCACGACGGACCGCGTCAGGTGCCGCGGCTCGTCCGGCGTCAGCCCCTGCCGCTCCGCCAGCTCCACCGCGAGGCGCTGCGCCCGCACGAGCGCGAGCAGTTCGTCCCCCGGCTCCGCCACCCACAGCGCCCCGGTCCCGGCGACCTGCTCCGCGAGCCCGTCCGGCGCCTCGCCGAACATCCACGTCGCCGTCCCCTGCGTACTCACGCTGATCGGCCCGTGCCGGTACTCCATCGCCGGATACGCCTCCGTCCACGCCAGCGCGGCCTCCCGCATCTTCAGCGCCGCCTCCCGCGCGAGCCCCACCGACCAGCCCCGCCCCAGAAACGTGAACTGCCCGCACTCCAGCAGCCCCTCGGGCAGCGGCGCGACGAGCGCCTCGCGCGCCCGCGCCACCACGTCCTCCGGCTGCAGCCCCAGGTGCGCCCGCAGCAGCGTCAGCGCGCTCGTCGCGAACCGTGTCTGCACGACCGACTTCTCGTCGGCCCAGTCGAGGACGACGAGCCGGTCGGCGAGGTCCCGCACAGGCGTCGCCGGATCGGCCGTCACCACGACCGTCGGCGTCCGCCCCCGCAGCGCGGCGAGCACGTCGAGCACCTCCGTCGTCGTCCCCGACCGCGTCAGCGCGAGCACCAGGTCGTACGGGCGCGACGCGGGGAACTCCGAGGCGGCGAACGCGTCCGTCTCCCCCTGACCCGCTCCCTCGCGCAGCGCCGCGTACGCCTGCGCCATGAACAGCGAGGTCCCGCACCCGACCACGGCGACCCGTGCCCCCGGCTCCGGCAGCCCGAGGCCCCCGGCGGCCCCGAGCGCCGCCGCGCGCTCCCAGCACTCCGGCTGCGAGGCCAGCTCGTCCCGTACATGGCTCATGATGTGATCCCCTTGGTTCTCGACTGCTACGACGCTCACGACGTGACCGCCTCTCTTGACCCGTACGACGCTTCCGACCCCTGTACGACGCGGGGGAGCGCGCCACCGCGCCCGCACCCCGCCCCGATCCCCGCCCGGCCGCACGGCCCGGGCGGACGTGGAGAACACCCGATGTCGCGCGACACCCGATGGAAGGCCCTGCTCGAACTCCTCGCCGCCGAGGGCGGACTCGACGTCGACGACGCCGCGCACCGCCTCGGCGTCTCGCCCGCCACCATCCGCCGCGACTTCGACACCCTCGCCGAGCGGCGCATGCTCGTCCGCACCCGAGGAGGCGCCCTCCCGCACGGCGTCGGCTACGACCTCCCCCTGCGCCACAAGAGCGCCCGCCGCGCCGAGGAGAAGCAGCGCATCGCGCACGCCGTCGCCGCGCTCGTCCGCCCCGGCGAGGCACTCGGCCTCACCGGCGGGACCACCACGACGGCCGTCGCCGAGGCCCTCGCGGCCCGCGCCGACCTCGCCGACGGCGAGGGCGAGGGCCAGGCACTCACCGTCGTCACCAACGCCCTGAACATCGCGTACGCGCTCACGGCCCGCCCGCGGTTCAAGACGGTCCTGACCGGGGGAGTGGCCCGCCCGCACTCGTACGAGCTCACCGGTCCGCTCGCCGACGGCGTCCTCGGACAGATCACCCTCGACACCGCCGTCCTCGGCGTGGGCGCCCTCGACGCCGCCGAGGGCGCCGCGACGGCCGACGAGGCCGAGGCGGGCATCAACCGGCTGCTGTGCGCCCGCGCGCGCCGCGTCGTGGTCGCCGCCGACTCCAGCAAGCTCGGCGCCCGCGCCTTCGCCCGCATCTGCCCCGCCGAGGCCGTCGACATCCTCGTCACCGACACCGGAGCGGACCCCGAGGCGCTCGCGGACCTGCGGGAACGCGGCATCGACATCCGTACGGTCTGAACCCGCGCGGTCCGTACGCTCCACGCTCCCGCACACCCCCGCTCCACGACCCGGCCGACGCGCGCCATCCTGCCCTCTCCGCGCACGCCGTGACAAGAGATGCTCGAAACGTGAGCCGATTGAGCAAGATCAAGCATCGCTTGCTGTTGTCCTGTGAGAACAACAAGTAAGGATTATGTGAGGAGCCCCCGCCGCGCGGGCCCCGCATGGGACATTCCCCGGGACCTGACGGAGCGCCACGCCGCCCATGGGGCGGCGCCCAGCGAGAGGGCCCCGCATGACCCCCCACCACCCCCGCCCCGCCCACCCCGTCCGCGGAACCGCCCTCGCCCTCGCGGCGGCGGCAGGGCTCCTCCTCACCACCCAGAGCCTGCCCGCCGCGGCCGACACCCCCCGCCCCGCCGCGGCGACCGACAGCACGGTCACGGCGACCGACAGCACCACCACGGCGAGCGTCACCACCGCCACGGCCGCCGACTACTACGCGAGCGTCGAGGGCAAGACGGGCGCCGCCCTCAAGAGCGCCCTGCACACCCTCATCAGCGACCAGGACACCGTCACCTACAGCCAGGTGTGGGACGCCCTGAAGAAGACCGACGAGGACCCCGCCAACCCGGACAACATCGTCGAGCTGTACACGGGCAAGTCCATAGCCAAGTCCCGCCAGGGCGGCGCCCAGGGCGACTGGAACCGCGAACACGTCTGGGCCAAGAGCCACGGCGACTTCGGCACCGCCACGGGCCCCGGCACCGATCTGCACCACCTGCGCCCCGAGGACGTCGCCGTCAACGGCGCCCGCGGCAACAAGGACTTCGACGACGGCGGCGGCGCCGTCAGCGGCGCTCCCGGCAACTACACCGACAGCGACAGCTTCGAACCGCGCGACGCCGTCAAGGGCGACGTCGCCCGCATGATCCTCTACATGGCCGTCCGCTACGACGGCGGCGACGGCTTCCCCGACCTCGAACCCAACGACGAGGCGGGCAACGGCTCCGCACCCGCGATCGGCCGCCTGTCGGTCCTCAAGGAGTGGAACGAAGTCGACCCGCCCAGCTCCTTCGAGGAACACCGCAACGACGTCATCTTCGACAGCTACCAGCACAACCGGAACCCGTTCATCGACCACCCCGAGTGGGTCGAGTCGATCTGGTGAACCGTCGCCGCCGATGAGCCGGCACCCCCTCCGCCCGCCGGGGAAACGATTCCCCGGCGGGCGGTAGCCTCCGCGCATGACCGCCACCACCACACCCCGGGCGAGAGACCTCGGCCTCGGCACGGGAACCCTGCCGACCGGCCGCCACAACGCCATCACCGACGTCCCCGGCATCCGCGTCGGCCACACCACGGTGACCGCCCCGCCCCGCGTGCACAGCGGCGTCACCGCGATACTCCCCGAAGGCATCGGCCCCCGCGCCCCACTGCCCGCGGGATTCTTCGCGGGCAACGGCTACGGAAAGTTCATCGGCACGACCCAACTCACCGAACTCGGCGAGCTGGAGACCCCCCTCCTGCTCACCTCCACCCTCTCCGCGTTCCGCGTCGCCGACGCCCTCGTGGGCTGGGTCCTCGAACAGCCCGGCGCCGAGGACGTCCGCAGCCTCAACCCGGTCGTCGGCGAGTGCAACGACGGCCTCCTCTCCGACATCCGCAGCCGCCCGGTCGGCGAGCACCACGTCCGCGCCGCCCTCGCGTCGGCGAACACGGGACCCGTCGCGGAGGGCTGCGTCGGCGCCGGTACGGGCATGAGCGCGCTCAACTTCAAAGCGGGCATCGGCACCAGCTCACGCGTCCTGCCGCTCGCCGGACGCGAGACCACCCTCGGCGCCCTCGTCCTGGCCAACTTCGGCGGCACCCTGCGCCTCGGCTCCCGCACCGTCACCCCCGCCGACCTCGGCCTGCCTGTCCCCCCACCGCTCCCCGACACAGGCTCCTGCGTCGTCGTCCTCGCGACCGACGCCCCGCTCGACGCCCGACGCCTCACCCGCCTCGCGCGCCGTGCCGTCTTCGCCCTCGCCCGCACCGGCGCCTCCTACAGCCACGGCTCCGGCGACTACGGCCTCGCCCTCAGCACCACCCGCACCACGGCCCCCCTCGTCCCCGACGCGGACCTCGACCCCCTCTTCACCGCCGCGCTCGACGCGGTCGAGGAAGCGGTCCTCAACTCCCTCCTCGCCGCGACGACCACCACGGGCCCGCGCGGCGACGTCCGCCACAGCCTCCCCGCCGCACCCCTCCTGCGCCTCCTGAACGGCTGACGGGGACCGAGCCGCCCGTCGCGCTGTCGGGCCTGAAGCCGGGCCCCGCAGTGCTTGTCTCCAGCCCCGTGATCTGCCCCGACACGTGCGTCAGTCGTGGGTGAGCGCGTCCCCCAACGTGTCGAGCCCCTCGCGGAGCAGCGCGGCGAGCGGGATCTCTTCCGCGGACGCCCCGGTCTCCGGCCGCTCGTCACCGACCCACCGGACGAAAGCAGTCCTGAAGACGCCGCAGCCCGCTTCGGCGAGGAGGTTCGCACGCGTCTCCTCCACCCCGCGTTGGCGCAGGGCCTCGGCGAGCGCGCGGGTCAGGGACGCGAGCTTGATCAGCTCGCGCTCCTGGAGTTCCTGCTGCGCGCTGATGACCGCCTGGCGCGTACGGGCCTGCGCGCGCAGCCCCCGGAAACCGGCGCCCATCGCGCCGAGGCCGGCCGCGAGCGCGGCGCGGGGCGAGGCGCCCTCGGGGGCCGCGGCCACCGCCTCGGTCAGCGTCGTCTCCAGGCTGTGCCCGCCGTCGAAGAGCACTTCCCGCTTGTCGGGGAAGTGCCGGAAGTAGGTCCGCTCGGTGAGACCGGCCCGAGCGGCGATCTGCGCGACGGTGGTCCGCTCGTACCCGTGCTCGCTGTACAGCTCCAGGGCCGCGCGCGCCAGCCGTTCCTTCGTGTGGGGCTCCCATCTCGCCATGAGCCCGATTCTACGCGGTCCCCGCGTCGCGATGTCAGTGACTGCCATCATGGTGCTAGCCTTGACGATGACAGTCACTGACATCGAGTGTGATCACGTTGAGGAGTACCGCCATGCGCGTCTTCGTCACCGGGGCCTCCGGCTGGATCGGTTCCGCCCTCGTCCCCGAACTGCTCGCCGCCGGACACCACGTTCTCGGGCTCGCCCGCTCGGAGGCATCCGCCACCGCCCTGGAGAAGGCCGGGGCCGAGCCCGTCCACGGCTCCCTCGCCGACCTCGACCTCCTCCAGGAGACGGCCCGCGCCAGCGACGCCGTCGCCCACCTCGCCTTCCGCCACGACATCGCCTTCACCGGCGACTTCCTCGGCGCCGCCCGGTCCGACCGCACCGCCGTGGACGCCTTCGGCGCGGTGCTGGCCGGCACGGGCAAGCCCTTCACGGTCGCCTCGGGCCTCCTCGGCCTCGCCCCCGGCCAGGTGGCGACCGAGACCACCTGGCCCGTCGGCGACGACGACAACCCCGGCTCCGTGCGCGCTGCCACCGCCCGCGCCACCGTCGACCTGGCGGACAAGGGCGTCCGCTCCTCGGTCGTCCGCCTGGCCCCGACCGTCCACGGCGAGGGTGACGGCGGATTCGTCCCCGCACTCGTCGGCATCGCCCGCGAGAAGGGGGTCTCCGGCTACATCGGCGACGGCACCCAGCGCTGGCCCGCCGTCCACCGCCTGGACGCCGCCCGCCTCTTCCTCCTCGCCCTGGAGAACGCCCCGGCCGGAGCGGTCCTGCACGCGGCGGCGGAAGAGGGCGTCTCGCAGCGCGACATCGCCACCGTGATCGGCGAGAACCTGAACCTCCCCGTCACCTCGGTGGCCCCCGCCGACGCACCCGCCCACTTCGGCTGGCTCGCGGGCAACACCGCCCTCGACTCCCCGGCCTCCGCCACCCGCACGAAGGCGCTGCTCGACTGGAACCCCACCGGGCCCGGCCTCCTCGCCGACATGGCGGCCCACTACTTCACCGCCTGACCCTCCCCGCACGGCGCTCCGCTCCCGCGCGTGGGGCGGAGCCCGGCGAGGTCACGCGCCAGCCCACGCCACTGCGTCACACATATTGAGTAACCATGCAAGATGGTGACGCGTCGAGAAGATGTGTGCTCTTAAAGTGCGAGCGAGCAGTGCACACACTTCCTCGCAAAGGGGCGTTTTCATGCTGAATCGCAGAACTCTGCTGCGCGGCGCGGGCACGGCGGTCGTCGCTCTCGGCGCGACGGTTCCCCCGGCCGCCGCAGCCGACGTGACACGTGTCCTCCTCCAGGAACACCCCTCACCGGCCCCCGGCTGGGACACCGCGCAGACCCTCGTGGAAATCCCGCCCGGCGAGGCATCGGGCCGCCACAGCCACCCGGGCGTCGAGGTCGGCTACCTGGTGCGCGGCGAGGTCCGCATGGAGTTCGACGACCACCGCCCGCCCCTGTACCTCCGCACGGGAGACCCGTTCTTCATCCCCACCGGAATCATCCACAACGCCGTCAACACGGGCGGCGAAACAACCATGATGCTCTCGACGTACGTCGTGGAACACGGAAAACCCCTGGTCACCACATACTGACGCCCGCCAACGCGGCACGCCCCGGCCGCTCTTCGGGAGAGCGGCCGGACCGGCGACCAGCACGCAGGGGCGCGGGTGCGCGCCGAACGGCACGTCGACGTACGCCGTCGCGATGGACCGCCCGCTCGGGAAGCACCTTTGTGATGCGGAAAACTCAATTAACATTACTCATAAGCATTTCCAATGCCTATTCTGGTAAGGTGTGGGGGTGATGAGTTCGTTGAGCGGCCGGTTGCGGGCGTCGATCGCGGCGGTGATGTTCCAGACCGGGCAGACGCAGCGTGACCTCGCCGTTGTTCTCGGGGTGACGCAGGGGCAGGTGAGCCGCCGTCAGACCGGTACGGCATCGTGGTCGCTCCAGGACTGCGAGGTGCTCGCCGCGCACTGGGGCATCGACCCGCTCGATCTCCTCGCCGGGCCCACCCAGGCCACCGAAGCCCTCCCTGCCCGGGAGCAGACGTCATGAACGACTTCGGCGCGATCGACGCGCTCCTCGCCGCCGCCCACGAGGAGAGCCCCCTGCCCGACGCGTCCGAGCGCCGCCGTCTGCGCGAGGGCCTCGCCCTCTCCCGCGCCCAGGTCGCGGGCGCGCTCGGGGTGAGCACCTCGACGCTCGCGGGGTGGGAGGCCGGACGCGACCCGAGCGGGCAGACGCGGGAGAGGTACGCGTACTTCCTCGACGGCGCTCACGCCAAGCTCCACCCCACGCAGGACCCCGAACCAGAGCCCGAGCCGGATGTCCTTGTGCCGGACACCTCCGCCATCGGCGACGGCCCTGGGAACGCGGAGGACGCCGAGGAGGGCGAGGAGGGCGAGGACGTCGACGTCCTGGCCGTCGCGGAGCCGTGTGTGCTGTGCGGCGAGCCCGCCCGGCACCGGGTCGCGGGCTACGTACAGCACCTAGACCCCGCCGAGTGCCACCCCCTGTCCGCCGACCCCGCCCCCGCCCCCGCCGCGCCCGAGCCGTCGTCCACCGGCCGCTCGGCTCCCGCACGCGGCCGTACCCCGGCGGCCTCCCAGCCCCCGGCCCGGCGGGCCGCCGGCGGCAAGCCCCCCGTACGGGTGGAGAACGCGGGCCGCCGCGCGAAGACCGAGGACGAGCCCGGCTTCATCACGGCAAAGGTCGCTGCAGCGCTCGCGAAGTGCGACGGCGACATGGAGGCGGCGACGGCCGCACTGATCAAGCAGGCGATCCCGGACGCGATGGAGCTTCTGGACCGCACCCGGACCGGCGGGCGGTACGACGTCGTCGCGCACCCGGCGTTGCCGGAGATCCTGCACAAGCAGTCAGCACACGGCCCCGACCAGATCTGGGAGGCCCGCCCGAAGTGGACGCGCCCCCACCTCCCGCAAGGGCGGTGGAAAGTGACGGCGCTCGACATCAACGGCGCCTACCTCTCCGCCCTCAAAACCCACCTCCCCCTCGGCCAGCTCGAACACTCCACCGGCTTCGCGCACGACCGCCGCCGCGCCGGCGTGCACCTGATCACCCCGCCCGCCTGGGACCACGACGCCGACCTGCCCAACCCTCTGGGCGCACGCGACGAGCCCGGCCCGCTGTGGGTGACCGAGCCGACCCTCCGCCTCCTCCAGCGCCTCTCAGGCCCGAAGTACGGGCTGTGCGGGGTTCCCGAGATTCACGAGTCGTACACCAGCGGCTCCACCGAGAACCTCCTGGAAAAGTTCCGCACCGAGCTGAAAGACGCCCGCGACCGCGCGATCGCCGAGGACGACGAGGTGACGCTGGAGTACGTGAAGGCGATGTACTCGAAGTTCGTCTCCACGATGGGCGCCAGCAACTACAACCGCGAGCTGTACCGTCCCGACTGGATGCACCTCATCCGCTCCCAGGCGTTCGCGAACCTGTGGATGAAGGCGTTCAAGGCGTATGAGAACGGGCTGACAGTGGTCCGCGCGATGGGCACCGACGAGCTGCACGTCATCGGGGACTGGCACCACGTCTTCCCCGAGGGCCGCGCCGTCACCGAGGTCAAGGTCAAGGACACCTACACCCTCGGCACCGCCGGGGCCGATGAGACGGGGGAGCACGATGCCTGAGCGAAACATCGAGTTCGGCGCGTACGGCGCCCAGGGCGTCAAGGGCCACGAGCTCGTCGCCCGCCGCCTCGACAGCCTCGCGGGCTTCATCGCCTCCCCGGTCACCACCCGCCGTGGTCTCACCGCCCGTCTGCGCTACCTCACCAGCAGCCCCCGCCAGCTCACCGCCGCCCGTGCCGCCGGGCTCACCATCAGCGCGCGCACGATCAAGGCGCAACTGGAGGGCACACGCCGCCCCTCCGCCCGTACGCTCCGCCAGATCCACACCGCCTACCAGCAGGTGCGCCGTCAGAACGTCGCCCGCCACCTCCTGGCCCGCCTCAACCGGCAGGGCCGGGGAACCCGCGTCGAGTTCCATCCCGTCAACCAGTCCGCGGTCGACCGGCCCCGCCAGCGCGTCGTGGAGTACCGCACCCTGAACGTCCGCAAGTGGGAGCGGATCGTCGCCGCCTGGGAGGCCGGAGACGACGCGGGCCTGGACACCGCATGGGTCGACGAGGTCGTGGTGGACCTCGGTTCGCAGTGGGGCCAGTACGAGTACGTCACCAACATCGGCTTCGCCGCCTGAGCCGGCACAGGCCCCACATCGGCGTCCGTGACCCGGAGCGCCCCAGGCGTCGGCCGACCGCACATAGTGTCCGTCGCGTCCCGGGACCTACTTCCTCCACGCGCCGCCCTACGACGATCAGCCGATCCAGTAGCGCCTGAAATCAGGGATCGGACACTGATGCACCGTCCCGTGCAACGGTCTGCTACCCCGGTGTACGGCAGAGGACTGAGCCGTCCGCCGGTCCTCCGCCATCGTCGGGATCTTCGAGCCAGGCCGTGCGACCTGGCGTTCTTCATCGAGATCTATGAGCCTCCAGTGGTATCAGGCAAGGGCAGGAAGTGGACCTTCATGCCACTCGTCAGTCAGGCCGGGGCGCTCACGGACCGGCCGTAGCCCACGGTCGTGATCCGGTGCGCGGACTCGAGGTAGTAGTCGTCGGACGCCGGCAGCGCGGTGTCCAGGCAGCTGACATACCGGTTGAACATGCAGAAGGACGCCGCGATCAGTACGGTGTCATGCAGGTCCGCGTCGCTCGCGCCCGCCTGCCGGGCCTCCGCCACCGCCTCGGCGGAGACGGCCCGGGCCGCCGCCTGCACCTCGGCCGCCACGGCGAGCAACGCGCGCAGCTTGGCGCCGATGGGAGCGGTCGCCGGGTCGGCGAGGACGGCGTCGACCAGCGCCTGACCCTCCACCAGCTGCGCGGCGGCGAATGCGGAGTGCGAACCGGCGCAGAACGGGGTCCGGTTCAGGTGGGAGACGTACGCGGCGATCAGCTCCCGCTCGCCCTGGGGGAGCGAGGCGGGCGCCCGCAGGAGGGTTTCGGCGAGGTGGTTCAACGGGGCGGCGGTGTCCGGCCGGTTGGCCATCAGTCCGGTGATGCCGGGGAGGTCGTTGTTGAGCTGGATGTGCGCCATGGGATGCCCTTTCGCAGAGAGGTCGACCTGCTACGCCGCAGAGGGGTCAGCGCGCTATCCGTGAGGCAGATGCACGCGCATGCACGCGCTGACGGTCCCTCAGGAACGGGATGGGGTCAAGAGTGCCCGAGGGCTGTGCTGTATGGCGATGAACCTCGTGACACACCCCCAACATCGCGTGAGCGCATGCCCGTTGAGGAGCGTGACTGCCGACAAGAGGATCACAGCCTGTCCGGATCACGGCGTTGATGAGGCCGAGCGGTGGAGGCGCGCAGTGGCGTTGGGAACAGTGGTCGTAACCGGGGCCGCAGAGAACACGGGGTCAGTTGTGCGTCGGGTGTTGCGCCGTGAGGTGAGCCGCCTGGTCTTGCTCGACCGTGTTCCGCTCCGGGTCGAAGTCGCGAACGAGGTGGGTCAGATCGTCGATCTTCGGGACGCGACCGCCGTCGAGGCTGCGCTCGTCGGTGCGGACGCCGTGCTCCATCTGGGCGGCCTGGCGGACGAGGCCCCACTGGAGCATCTCCTGGACGCTGATGTGCTGGGCACCCAGCATGTCCTGGAAGCCGCCCGCCGTGCGGCGATCCCACGGGTTGTACTGGCCAGCAGCAACCGCGTGAGCGGGTTCTATCCCGTCGCCCACCACACCGGCCCACAGGAGCCCGTGCGCCCCGACGGCCTGTATGGGGTGAGCAAGGCAGCCATCGAGGCCCTGGGGCGGTTGTACGCGGACAAGTTCGGTGTTTCCGTGATCTGCCCGCGTATCGGCAGCTTCGAGGAGGCCCCCACCGAGGCGCTCCACCTGGCGACTTGGCTCAGCCCGCGCGATGCCGTCGGTTTCTTCCTCGCCGCGCTGACCGCTCCGCTCTCCACCCGCTTTGCCACGGCGTACGCCGTCTCTGCCAACACCCGCCGCTTCTGGGAACTCCCCGCGGAATCCGAACTGGCCTACACACCCATCGACAACGCCAAGGCACATGCGTCGCACATCACTGACGCCGATGTCCCCGCCGACCCCGAAGCCCGCAGGCCGGCCCGTACGCCCTGCCCGAGTTCACGTTGAAACACATCCGGCCCTGACCTGCCCTCGGCCTCGTAATCGCGCGTTCCGTGCTCAGCGAGGCGAGAAGCCAACGCCAGCAACGGGGCGTGATCGACGGGCGGTCCTGCTATCCCGCATCACCGTCCAGCCGCCAGCGGTTTACCCACTTGCTGGCGCATGCGCGAGAGACACCCATCTCAGCGGCAACGTGGGCGATGAGACGTGCCCGGCACCGCTTCACGAGCCGTCCACGGTCCTCGACGCTCAGGGGCGCAATCGCGTGGGGCACTCGTCGTCCTCTCGAAGTCGGACGCCGGCAGGCGCGACACCTATCGTGCGCGCCTGCCGCCTTGCGGCCTTTCAGTCACGCGGTGCGACACGGATACGGTTTCCGTCCGGATCGGCTGCGAGGAAAGTCAGCCCGAACCCCGCATCATGTGGCTCCTGCAGGATCGTAACGCCCTTGGACTGCCACTGCTTGAAGATCGCGTTGATCTCGTCCGGCCCATCGTTGGTGGCCAGACAAACCTCACTGGTCCGTGGGACGTTTGGGGACAGATCGTCGAACCGGCCAGACCACAAAGCGAGGTCAGCGCCTGGCCCGAGGGCGAAGGTGATGTATTCCCCGGTCTCGATTGAAGGGCTCATGCCGAGGAGGTCGCCGTAGAAGCGAGCTGCGGCGGGAGCATCGTTCACGTAGACGATGGACACAACTGATGTGGTCATGATTGTTCCTTCTCACAGGTCGTAGGTGCGCACCGACCAGCCTCACCGGGATATGCGCCGTCCCGTGTCGTAATTCCTGAAAAAATTGGTGCGTAACCCCGGACCGCTTCTTCAGCGTAGTCGTCGGTATGCAGGCTGGAGCGGGGCAAGGGACAGCGGACGCTTTCCGTTGCGCACGTCGACCACCGGCACCGTGGCCTCGCCGTCCTCGCCTCGCCGAGCGACTCCGCGAGGCCGTTTTCCCCGCGCTGCGGGGGTGAGCCGGACGAGGGGGCGTTGGCGTTGACCGCGTCGGCGACGATGCCGAAGCCGGTGTGGGCGGGCTTCGAGTCGTAGGCGCCACCGGCCAGGGCGGCGCCCTCGGGGCGGGTGGCGTAGACGGTCTCGGCTGCTCCCGACCAGCCGGAGGTGACGACGGTCGGGCCCTGGTCGGAGTCCTTGCCGCACCTCGCGTACGCCCTCGCGGCGCCGTCGTCCATGCGTACCGCCCAGGTGTTGGGCTTGGATGCGGCCGGGGCGTTGGCGTTGACCGCGTCGGCGACGATCCCCATACCGGTGTGGGCAGGCTGCGAGTCATAGCCGCCGCCGACCAGGCTGGTGCCCTGGGGGCACGTGGCGTAGACGGTCTCCGCGGGCCCGGACCGGCCGGAGGTGACGATCACGGGTGCCTCCGCCTCGGCCGCCCCGGCCTGCGGAGCCAGGGTCAGCGTGCCGGTCAAGGCCAGGAGGCCGGCGGACGCGAGGGGGATGAGGCGCAGGGAACACTGCAACTCGCCGGAGCCAAGGCAGCGCACAACCGTGTAGTGGATTGGGACGCTTACACCGAAGAGGTGCGCCTCGCGACCATCGCGCTGCGCACGGTGGACTCCGATCACCTCTGGCGCCTCACGGACGAGATCGAGAAGCTGACCAGGTCGTCACCACCCACTGCGGCACGCGCCGCGCACCTCATGCAGGTCGCTGCGAAGCAGGCCGGCCGGTGGCCCGCGCAGAAGGCCCTGAACGACACCGACCGACACGATGCGGCCGTTGCGCTGGTCGTCAGCGAGAACGGCGCGCGCTCGTTGCTGGCGCATCTCGGTGACGTCAGCCTGTACGGCTGACCGCCCAGGAGAACTGGCCCGCTCCTGTTCCGCGGGCTAACAGCCTCAAGCCGCCGCGCCGGCGAAGCCGGGCGGCGGCGGTGCGGGCTCGCGCGGGACGCCGGGCTAGCGCGGGCCCGGCATCACCGTGAAAGGGCACAGCCTGTCAGTCAGGTGATCGTACAGTCACACTTGGTCAGTTGTGGGTGCTTTCATGGATCGGTGCGCGTCCTCGGAGCGTGCGCTGTCGAGGAGGGGGATTCGGCGTGGTCAAGGTGAGGGAGTACTGGCGCGGCGGCACGAAGGTACGGGCGCATACCCGCCTGCCTCCTGGCGCGCGCAAGCAGCTGACCATCGCTCTCGTCGCCGTGGCGGCCGTCTTCGTCTTCAGTCACACCGGCCCCGCCACCGAGGCATCAGAGCCGCGCCAGCCATCGACGAACCGCTCCACACCGCCACCTGCGCCCGCAGGAGGTAAGGATGAGCCGAGGCCGGGGCCGAGCTGGACCGTCACCTACCCCATCCCCTGGGACCGCGACGGCTCCTGAACCGGGCGACGTCACCGACGAGCAGCTGCTCGTCGTGCTCGCCCGCGTCGAGGCGGCGGTCCGGCGGAGTCGGCTGCGTCTCGCCACCCTCAGGGCCTGACTTCGCGAGCGGGGCAGCGGTACTCCACGAGGCGCCAGGTGATCAGCTTGGCCCTCAGGTAGTCATTGAAGTTCAGTCGGAACGTTCTCTTGGCGTTTGGTGCCACCGGCGTGCTCTTCTCACCGAGACCCAGCGACGGTGTCACCGCCCCAATCTGCTTCTGGAGCTTCTCTTCGTTGATCGTGAGACCGGAATCCACCATACGCTTCTTGATCGTTACCGCACTTTCGGTCTTGGCGGCGACGTTGGACAGTTTGGCGAGGCCCGGGATGCCGTCGGTCGCTGGGTGCTCGCCAGTCGGGTCATGCGGGGTCCCGGTGGAGTAGAAGAACTCGACGAGGTGCGTGACCTCCTCGTTGCCCATGTACTTCTCGGCGTATTCGCGTACCGGTGAAATCCCGCCGTAATGCTCCAACTTCTGTACAGCGTTGTGGTCGCGCAGGTAGGCGAACTCGCTGGAGGACATTGCCCGGTAGTACGTCTGCCCTTGGGGCGAGGAGAGCGCGAGGTAGACCGCAGTCTTCTTGTTCTGGCCCGCGTACCTGGAGAACTTCAGCGCATTCGAACTACGGAGCTTCTCCTCGTATTCTGACGCGATCCGCGCCCCTCTCCCGGTCTGCGCGTCCTCGGCGGGCTCGGTCCGCTGGACCATGGCGGCCACCGCTCTGTTGCCGGCGGTGCGCTGGAGCGTCTGCATGGCGGCGGGGGAGAGCGTACCGCCGGGCCCTGCAGCCGGATGGGGAGTTCGGACCGAGCGCATCGGCGCCGCTGGACGCGCCAACACGGCACCCGCTCGGCGATCCTCTGCCTCACCGGGTCGATGTCCACGTGCGTGCAAAGCATTCGCCTCCACGGTCGGTCGCAACAGACGCACCATGGTCGCCCCTGCCCCAGCGGTGGAACAAGGACCGCAAGGACACCCCCTGGAGGCAGACAGAACCGGCACCAGCGGGCAGCTGACGCCGAGGTGGTCACGCGCGGCGACATCGTCGACCCACGACAACGTCACGTACAGCACGCGGATGCTCTCGGAGCCGCCGCAGGCTGCTGACACCGACTCCGCGCCGCCATCAACCCTGCGACCTCCCACAGCCCGGCAAGACCGCTCTTCGACGCAAGGCCACGCTGACATAGGCGAGGCCTGATGCAGACCAGTGCTGACATATGCAGAGTCGACCGGTACCGGACACGCAGGAGGCGACCGAGGGCGCGACCTGAGTGAGGAGGACCAAGGTATCCCTGCCGCACGCGCGCACGGGACGGCTCCGCACGCTCCGCCGCCCCACACCCGCGCACGGCCGCGCCGGGGACGGGGCGCGGGCCGGTGGCTCGTCGCCGAGGGCTGCACGGGTGGTGGCGTGCTCGTGCACCGCGCGGACTGCGCGCGGGCCCCTGTCGACTCCGAGCCCGCCGGCGACGCCGTCGCCCTCCAGGCCGCCTCCGCCGGAGCCCGGCCCTGCCCCGTGTGCCGCCCCGAGACCGCCTTCCGCGCACTACGCCCCGGGGAGTCCTGAGCCGCCGTACCGTACGGCTCATGACGACGAATCCGCAGGGCGAGGTGGAAGTCGAGCTGCACGGCGGGCCGCTCGACGGCTGGCGGGTGCCCGTGGGCCCCGGCGATCCCGATCCCTGGACCGCCATCATCAGCGACCACGGCCAGTACCCCGGCGGCCTGAGCCTGTACGCCCCCGACACGGCCGGCGCCTGGTGGTGGGTACGCGGCCTGCGCCCCGAGGAGCTGTAGGCGGGCCCGCTCCGGGCCCGCGCCGCGGCAAGCCTACGTGCTGACGCCACGCCATCTGTCATGACCGCCGCTACCTGCCCCCTTCGGCCATCAAACCGCAGGTCGCAGGCATAACACTTCGGTCTGTTATGCCCGCGCGGCACCGTGGACGTAACACCACATAACAGCTGCCTGCCGGGGCGACGGTTCGCCGTCAACTCCCGTACAAAACAGTAGATATACTCGCAATACAATGTGAAAGCCCTAGGGAAGGGGGAGGGAGCGGGATGCCTGAGCGGAATATCGAGTTCGGCGCATACGGTGCCCAGGGCGTCAAGGGCCACGAGTTCGTCGCGCGCCGTCTCGACAGCCTCGCGGGGTTCATCGCGTCCCCGCTGACCACCCGCCGTGGCCTGGCCGCCCGTCTGCGCTACCTCACGAGCAGTGCCCGCCAGCTCGCCGCCGCCCGGGAGGCCGGGCTCACGATCTCGGACCGCACGATCAAGGCGCAGAAGGCCGGGACCCGCACCCCGCACGCTCCGCGAGATCGACGCCGCTTACCGCGCGGTGCGCCGTCAGAACGTCGCCCGTCACCGCCTGGCCCGCCTCAACCGGCAGGGCCGGGGGACCCGCGTCGAGTTCCACCCCGTCAACCAGTCCGCCGTCGACCGGCCCCGCCAGCGTGTCGTGGAGTACCGCACCCTGAACGTCCGCAAGTGGGAGCGGATCGTCGCCGCCTGGGGGGCCGGAGACGACACCGGCCTCGATGCCGCATGGGTCGACGAGGTCGTGGTGGACCTCGGTTCGCAGTGGGGCCAGTACGAGTACGTCACCAACATCGGCTTCGCCGCCTGAGAAGGGCTACGCCCCCAGGAGGTGACGTGCCTCGCGGGTGGCGCCGTCGAAGACCTCGCACCTGGCCCGGCTCGCGGGCCCCATCACTTTGACCAGCGCGGTCCATCCCGCCTCGGTGATCCGCGAGGCCGCCTCGGCCCCGTGGGCGGGGCAGGCGTAGAGCACGCCGTCGACCCGCTCGCGCGGCTCCTCACAGACCGCCTCCAGGCAG
>NZ_CM001166.1 GCF_000213055.1 Streptomyces sp. Tu6071
GGCCCCGTACGAGGGGCGCGGCCCCGTACGAGGGGCGCGGCGGCGCGGGTTTCATCATACGCTGCATCAGGTGCTGATGCACTGTGTAGACTTGGGGGAATTCGGTGACACCCTGCCGCGTGTAGCTCTTCCCTGATTCGCCCTCAACGCAGCCCAATTGATGCATATGTTGAGTTGGGGATTTGGCTCGTCTGCCTCGTGAGGAGATTCAAATGTCTGTTTCCCGGGTTCCGCTGCGGAAACATCAGGTAGAGCTTATGTCGGACCTCAGGAAATGGGTCCGGGTAGCCGCCCGGGAAAGCGCCCGCACGGAGCGTGGGGCGCGGGCCACGGTGGTGTCCGCTACGGGTACGGGAAAGACGATCAGCGCGGCTGCTGCGGCGTTGGAGTTGTTCCCTTCGGGGCGGGTTCTCGTGATGGTGCCGACGCTGGATCTGCTGGTGCAGACGGCGCAGTCGTGGCGGGCGGTGGGGCACACGGCGCCGATGGTCGGGGTGTGCTCGCTGCCCAGGGATCTGCTCCTGGAGGAGCTGCGGGTGCGGACGACGACCCACCCGATCCGGCTCGCGCTTTGGGCCGGATCGGGGCCGGTGGTCGTGCTGGCGACGTACTCCTCGCTCGTGGGCGAGGACGGGCAGGGCGGACCCTTGGAGGCCGCTCTCGCCGGGGCTGGCTTGTACGGGCAGCGGATGGATGGCTTCGACCTTGCGGTCGTGGACGAGGCGCACCGCACGGCGGGCAGCGCGGAGAAGGCGTGGGCGGCGATCCACGACAACGCCCGTTTTCCGGCGGCGCACCGGCTGTACCTCACCGCGACCCCGCGCGTCCTGGCCCCGGCCCGTCCCGCCAGGCACGAGGGCGAGGAGGGACGCGGGGAGGCGCCGGCACTCGTGACGATGGCGAATGATCCGGCGGGCGAGTACGGGGCGTGGATTCACGAACTCGGTTTGTCCGAGGCAATCGCGCGAAAAATCGTCGCGCCTTTTGAGATTGACGTTTTGGAGATTACTGATCCTGAGCCGGAATTGATGGAGGGATTGGATCGGGAGGCGCGGCGTGGGCGGCGGCTTGCGTTGCTTCAGACCGGGCTTTTGGAGCACGCGGCCGAGCATAATATTTGCACCATGATGACGCTTCATCAGCAGGTTGAGGAGGCGGCGGCTTTCGCGGAGAAAATGCCGGAGACGGCGGCGGAGCTTTACCGGAATGAGGTGTCGGCGGAGGATTTTGCCCTGGCCGAGGAGCTCCCGGCCTCCGAGGTGGGTGGGGGGTTCTACGAGCTGGAGCCGGGGCGTCATGTGCCGCCGTCGCGGGTGTGGTCGCGGTGGCTGTATGGGGAGCATCCTGTGGCCGAACGGCGTTCTGTGCTGCGGGAGTTCGCGAACGGGATGGACGCGGAGGGGCGGCGGGTGCACCGGGCGTTCCTCGCTTCCGTACGGGTCCTGGGTGAGGGCGTCGACATCGTCGGGGAGCGCGGGGTCGAGGCGATCTGCTTTGCCGACGCACGCGGGTCTCAGGTGGAGATCGTGCAGAACATCGGGCGCGCGTTGCGCCAGAACCCGGATGGGCGGGCGAAGACGGCGCGGATCATCGTGCCGGTCTTCCTGCGGCCGGACGAGGACGGGGAGGGCATGGTGGCGTCGGAGGCGTACCGGCCGCTCGTCGCCGTACTCCAGGGCCTGCGCTCGCACGACGAGCACCTGGTCGAGAAACTCATGCTGCGGGCGCGCGTACGGGCCGAGAGCGCGAGCGCGCGCAGCGCGGAGGAGGGCGGTGCGGGGCCCTCGCGGCTCCTGTCGGACTCCGGGACGGCGGCTGCGGCCTCCGAGGGCGTCGAGGGCCAGGAGCAGGGCGAGGACGGCGCCGAGGCGGAGTCGGTGCTGCTGCGGTTCTCCTCGCCGCGCGCGGCGTCGACGGTCGCGGCGTTCCTGCGGACGCGGGTGTACCAGCCCGAGTCGCTGGTGTGGCTGGAGGGGTACGAGGCCCTGCGCGCCTGGCGGGCCGAGCAAGGGGTGAGCGGGGTGTGCGCGGTCCCGTACGACGCCGAGGTCGCCGCGGGGGCCTCGCGGCGGTACCCGGTCGGGCGGTGGACCGCCGCGCAACGCCGCGCCCGCCGCGAGGGCACCCTCAGCGCACACCGCGTCGAGCTCCTCGACGCGGAGGGCATGGTGTGGGAGCCGCGCGAGGAGGAATGGGAGCGCACGCTCGCGGGGCTTCGCTCCTACCGGACGGCGTACGGGCACCTCGCCCCCCACAGGCGCGAAACCTGGGGCGAAGACGAGGGTGAGGACGTCGTACGCGTCGGGGACCTGATGGCGAACCTCCGCCGCAAGGACGGACTCGGGAAGGACGCGAAGCGGGCCGCCGCGCGCGCCGCGCAGCTGAGGGCCGTCGATGCGGACTGGGACTGCCCGTGGCCGCTGGACTGGCAGCGCTGCTGCCGGAAACTCGTGCTCCTGGCCGCGGACGAGCCCGGCGGGCGCCTGCCGGAGATCGCGCCCGGGGTCTGCCTGGACGGGGATGACCTCGGGGTGTGGGTCGCGCGGCAGCAGGAGCCGCGGGTGTGGGCGCGGCTCAGCACCGAGCAGCGGGCGCGGCTCGAAGCGCTCGGGCTGCGGCCCACCGAAGCGGCCCCGGGGCGGGGTGTGGAGGGCACGGGGGCGGCGGGGAGCATGAAGCGGACGGCGACGGCGCGAACGGCTTTTCAGCGGGGTGTGGCGGCGCTCGCGCAGTGGGTCGAGCGGGAAGGCGCGGGGAAACCCGTACCCCGCAAACACGTCGAGACCGTCAGCGTCGACGGCGAGGACGTCGACGTACGCCTCGGCGTATGGATCTCGAACACCAAGAGCCGGTACGACGGGCTGAGCGAGGACGAACGCGCGCAGCTCACCGCACTCGGAATGCCCTGGGCAGGATGACGAGCAGGCGGCGGATGCGACCAGCGTAGGAGGGGCGGGGAGCGGCGGCAGCCGGACCGGGCCCGGCTGCCGCCGGTCAGCCCAGGCGGCAGGTGCGCCAGTGCAGGCCCGTACGGACGAGGGGGCCGCTCTCCTCCAGCGCCTTCAGGTGGTGGGCGATGGTGCCGAGCGCGAGCCCGGTGACGCGCTGGATCTGCCGTACGGACGGTCCCTGGCCGGTCTCGGCGATCGTGTCCCGTACGGCGGCGAGCACGCGGTGGCGCCCGTCCCCCGCCGTCACCTGGTCCCCCGCGAGGGCGGGGACGCGGGCGTGGGCGGGCGGCACAGCAGAGCCCGGCGGGCCGTGGTGGGCGGGCCGTCGAGCAGGCGGGCGGACTGCCGGATCAGTGCCCGGCGCAGAGGTGTCGGGGGGCGGGCGGGGCCGCCGAGGGTGAGGTCGCGGTAGGTCGCACGCCTCTCCTGGGCGAGGCGGAGCAGTTCATCGGTCACCCCCACACTGGATCACGTGTTCGATTTTCTGGGCAACCGAACCCTCACAAAACGCCACATCACCACCGTGCGCGCGCTCTGGCCGGTCGTACTCTCGCTGGTGTGACCGATTTCCCCGACGATCTCCTCGCGGCTCAGCGCGACCTCACCGCCGTACGCGCCACCCTTTCCGCCCGCCTCGCGGCGCTGCCGCCCTCGGCCGAGCCGATGCCCGCGTGGGAGCGGCCCGACGGCTACTGGGCGGGCGCCCGTACGCACCCGGCCTCCCCGGGGTGGAGCGAGGAGGAGCGCGAGGAGGTCGCCGCGCTCCGCGAGCGGGAGCGGGATCTGGCCGGGGTGATCGTGACGCACGAGCTGTGGGCGAGCGTGCCGGCCGGGGAGCGGATGCGGGCCCGCGACGCACTCAAGCACGCCCACGAGGCCCCGGCCGCAGCCGGGGCGGCGGGGGCGCGGGGCTGAGCGTGCCGGGCAGCGAAGCGGGCGAGGGCGGGGCGCCGGGGGTGTGGGTGGTGCTCGTGGACGGCCAGGAGGTGCGGGGGCGGCTCCTGGCGCGGCGCCAGCTGGCGGACGGGTGGCGCTACCGGGTCGCGCTCCCGCTCTACCGCAACCTCGGCGGGGAGGGCCTGGAGGTCGAGGCGGCGCAGTACGAGGTGTGGGTACGCGCGCCCGAGCACGTACGGCCCGTCGAGGATGTCGACTACACGGGCGTGCCGACCACGGCGCTCCCGGCGCCCTCGCTCGTGGACGTGGCGCTCGGCCCGCGCAGGCCCGCCGGGTGGGTGCTCGCGAAGAGCGGCGGCGGGCGCCGCGGGCCCTCCCACGCGGTGCTGCACACCGTCGACTGCACCGAAGCCCCGCCCGGCCTTCCGGTCCTGCGGGTGCGCGTCCGACCCGCAGCCTTTCTGAGCGGGGGCTGCGGGTCGAAAAAGGCGGGCCTCAGGCGGCAATGAGGCCGTGGGGATCGATGATGAACTTCTCGGACACGCCGGTGTCGAAGGTCGCGTAGGCGTCAGGGGCGTCGTCGAGGCTGATCACCTTCGTGTTGAGCATCGCGCTCAAGTAGGGCATGCGGTCCCACAGAATCGCCATCATCAGCTCACGGTTGTAGTGCATGATCGGTGCCTGCCCGGCGGCGAGCCGCGGCGACTTGATCCAGGCCTTGCCGAAGTCGATCGGGTACGTTCCCTGCTGCTCGGCCTTCGACTTCGCGAGCGGGTCGGGACCGTAGACGCCGATGACTCCGGTGGCTCCGCCCGCGCGGGTGGCGTCGAGCACCTGGTTGAGGGCGTGGGCCGGGTCCATGTCCTCTGCCTCGCGGCCGATGCCGTGTGCCTCGGTGCCGACGTAGTCGACTGCGCAGTCGACCATGGGTTCGCCCAGGATGGCCTCGATCTGGTCGGTGAGCGCTGCGTCCTGGCTCAGGTCGATCGTCTCGCAGCCGTTCTTCTTCATCAGCTCCAGGCGGTCCTTGTGGTAGTCGCCGACGATGATGCAGGACGCCCCGAGGAGCCGCGCCGCTGCTGCGCCGCAGCGGCCGACCGGGCCGGCGCCGGCGATGTACACGGTGGAGCCCGGTTTGGCGCCGGCCTCCATGAGGCCGTGGAACGCGGTGGGCAGGATGTCCGAGAGCAGCGCCAGGTCACGGATCTTCGCCATGGCCTGGTCCCTGTCCGGGAAGCGCAGGAGCTGGAAGTCGGCATAAGGGACGAACAAGTACTCGGCCTGTCCACCGGTCCAGTCGCCCAGGTTGAAGCCGTACGCTCCGCAGGACACCTCAGGGTTCGTGGTCTCGCAGACGTCGGTCCGGCGGGCCCGGCAGTTGCGGCATCGGCCGCAGGCGACGTTGAAGGGGACGGAGACGAGGTCGCCCTCGCTGAGGAACTCGACGTCGGGGCCGACCTCGATGACCTCCCCGGTCATTTCGTGGCCCATCACCATACCCTGGGGCACCGGGAAGGACCCACGGTAGATGTGCAGATCGCTCCCGCAGATGTTGGTGGCGACGATCCTGAGGATGACGCCGTGCGGGGCTTTCTTCCCGTTCGGCATCTGAAGCTTCGGGAAATCCAGAGACTCGACGCGCATCTCCTTCGGGTTCTGGAAGGTGACGGCGCGGTTGCTACTTGCCATGACGATCTCCTCTGCTGTTCCAACGGGCTCGGCCGTGGGAGTGCCGGATGTCCTGTGATTGGCTTGTGACATCTCCCGGTCAGGTGGGTTGCGGTGCGTTGGCGAAGCGTTCGACGATCGCCTTGCAGAAGGCAGAGAGGTCCTGCGGGCCGCGGCTGGAGATCAGCTGGCGGTCAATTACGACCTCCTCGTCGACGACCTCGGCGCCGGCGTTGCGCAGGTCAGTCCGAATGCTGGGCCAAGAGGTGAGGCGGCGACCGTGCAGCACGTCAGCCTCGGCCAGGGTCCAGGGTCCGTGGCAGATGGTGGCAACGGGCTTCCCTGTCTCCACGAACCCCCTCACGAAGGCGACGGCGTCGGGGTCGGCGCGCAGCTGGTCGGGGTTCATGGTGCCGCCGGGCAGCAGGAGCGCGTCGTAGTCACCCATCCGGGCGTCGGCGACCTTCTTGTCCACGGTGAAGGTTCCGGCCGGCTCGATGTCCATCTGGCGCGCGTTGATTTCGCCGGTGTGGAGGGACAGGAGTTCAGCCTGCGCTCCAGCACCCAGCAGTGCGCCGAGAGGTTCTTCGAGCTCGACGCGCTCAACGCCGTCCGTGGCCAGGATTGCGATCTTCCTGCCGTGCAAGTCGTTGGTCATGGTGCGTAGTTCCTTCCGATGATCAGTGGGACCGGTTCGGTACGTTCTGCGCCGCTCAGCTGCCGTCGATGAGGGAGGAGGACCTTGGCCCGACTGCCCTCTCGGTGGCCGAAGGTGCTGGGAGGCTCGGTGCTCGGTCCAGCGACAGCTCCTGGAAAACGATCCAGGCCAGCTTGGCTTTACCCTGCGCGATCAGGGCCCACAGCTGCCGGTTGTACGCCTTGACGTTGGCCGGGCCGGTCCCCGCAGTCGTGCGGGCGCGTCCCCGGGGGACGGAGTACCGCACGAAGAGATCTTCTCCTGCTGCCCCACCTCCGCAAGACATATCAGAAGGGTTGAATCTTTGTGCTTGGCTGGTGGCGCGGCGGAAACCCGGAGGCGCTGAGGCATGATCGGCCTACGCCAAACCGCTACCGTCACTTGGTCGTCGGCTCCTCGTCGCACATCGCAAGGCGCGATGCCCGCGGGTACGCACTTCGACGTCGTCGTCCTGGCGCGAGTTCGGCGGGTACGCGGCCGTGCGGGCCTCCCCCTCTGGGCCGGCGCACCGCCGTCGAGGCCAAGTCCCGGGGGAGAGTGGGGTTGACGATCGTCTGTGGGCCCGACCTCATGGCCGCTGGGCTGATCCACGCCGTCCCTCGGGCAGAACCTGCTCTACGCGGGCTGCTTCTCCACGACGACATCGAGTTGCTCGATTGTGGGCTCCTCGAAGAGCTCACCCGTCTTCTCGCCGAGCGCTTTGGCGACCGCACCCGACAGATGCGTCTGACGTCCCTCATCGTCGGGAAAGGCATCGAAGATCCCGAACGACGATGGTCCGAACTGGATTCCGATCCACCTGACGGTCTTGGGCTCCCCCATGACGACCGACAGCGCCTGGTTCAAGAAGTCGCGGACGTCGTCTTCCCTGCCGGGCAGCGCTTCGAGGCGCACCAGAACCGCTTTGCTGACCTGCGTTGTCATGTCGGGGCTCCTCTGCCTCTACTCGGTTCGCATTGTCAATGACCGGAACGCCGCTACGCCCGATGCGCCGACCCATCTGCCACTGCTCGCCGATCACCCCTACCGCTTGACGCTTTGACTGTCGCGGTGTAGGAGATACTGCTGACGAAGATGCTCATCCAGCCCCTGTTGGTGACCTGGACGCCGTGGAGATTCCTCACCGGACTGTCGAAGAATGCGCCGTGAAGGCACTGATCGCCGCCGTGGAACCGTTTGACCTGTCTACCGTCACCCGGGGTCGCATCACGCGCAAACGCAGTCTGCCGGCGACCGGCGTCCGATTAGCGGACCAAGTGGTGCCTCTTCGGATAATCCGCTCAAGACCGCCCCGACCCCGAACAGGGCTTGATCAGGTTCCGTGGGGTTCAGGTTAGAGGTGATGCCCAGATCGGGAGCGCTCGTCCCGGGTCATCACGATGACTCGGGCAGTCTTGGCGACGACGAGGCCCGGCCTAACAGCGGCCTGACCGAAGCCGACCGCAGCCGGATCCTGTTCTCACAGCGGGGCGGAGTCCGCGCCCAGCCTCGTGCCGTCCGCCTCGGGCTGGATACCGAGCGCATGTGTGCAGTACTCCCGAACCGTTCGATGGACTCGGTCAGATAGGGCGAGATGCTCGATAGGTCCTCCGGCTCGACAGGTTCTCCGGCTCGACCGGCCAGGGCTCCCCCAGCAGCTGGCGGACGATCTCGGCGATATCCCGGGCGTTGTGGAGAATGAGCGCTTTTTGCCGGAACAGTACGATGGTGTCTGCCGGCACCGATGAGGTCGGGCCACCCGACTCCGGGTGGAGCCCGGTCGGGCACGCGCCAGGGGGCGTCACAGCATCTCCAGCGGGCGTTTGCTCTTCGGGGGCGGGAACGCCCGGTCCAGCATCGCGAGGTCCTCGGCGGTCAGGTCCACCTCCAGAGCTGTTCTGTTCTCCTCGACGTGCGCGCGGGAGGACGCCTTCGGGATGGCAATGACGTCCTCGTGCCGCAGGACCCAGGCCAGGGCGATCTGCGCGGGCGTCGCACCGTGGGCGGCTGCCACGTCCCGCAGCGCCGTGTGGCGGAGCAGTCGGCCCTGCTCGACCGGCGAGTACGCCATCACGGGGATCGATAGTTCACGACACCTGGGCAGCAGACCGTACTCAGGCCCTCGACGGCTGAGGTTGTACAGCACCTGATCGGTCTGCGGCCCGGCTCCAGGCGGCAGGTCCGCGAGATCATCCACGTCCAGGTTGCTCACACCCCAGGAGCGGATGGCACCCTCCCGCACCAAGGCCTCGAACGCCTCAACCGTCTCCTCCAGCTGCACGGCTCCACGCCAGTGCAGCAGATACAGATCGATCCGGTCCGTGCGCAGACGGCGCAGGCTCCCCCGGCAGGCCTCGGCCACTCCGCGGGCGTCCGCATGGGAGGGAAGCACCTTGCTGACCAAGAAGACCTCGTCCCGCCGTCCGGCCACCGCCTCGGCGACCACCTCCTCCGCCGCGCCGTCCCCGTACATCTCGGCGGTGTCGACAAGAGTCATCCCCAGGTCCAGCCCGGCACGCAAGGCCGACACCTCGGCCGCGCGGCGCCCGGGATTCTCCCCCATCCCCCAGGTACCTTGACCGAGCGCCGTGACCGCAACCCCACAAGGAAGGCTGACCGCCCGCGGATCCGCCATAACTTCCTCCTGGATGTAACGGTGGCCAAGGCTTTGGACCACCAAGTCCACTCCGATCTCAGATCGGAATGGAATCCTCTCAGACAGGAATGGAATGCTCCTGCGGCGCGCCCCCAGGATTCCCCGTGCGGCCCATAGTTGATCCAGCGAGAGTCGTCCGCGTCGCGCTGCCGCACTGATGTGATCGGGATCTTCCCGAATGGCACCGCGATCACCGATGCTTCCCCCGGCCCGGGCCTGACGACCGGCCTAGCGGGGCGCCGGGGGTGTGGGTGGTGCTCGTGGACGGGCAGGAGGTCGGGGGCGGCTCCCCGCGCGGCGCCAGCTGGCGGACGGGTGGCGGTACCACGTCGCGCTCCCGCTCTACCGCACCGTGGGCGGGGAGGGCCTGGAGGTCGAGGCGGCGCAGTACGAGGTGTGGGTACGCGCGCCCGAGCACGTACGGCCCGTCGAGGATGTCGACTACACGGGCATGCCGACCACGGCGCTCCCGGCGCCCTCGCTCGTGGACGTGGCGCTCGGCCCGCGCAGGCCCGCCGGGTGGGTGCTCGCGAAGAGCGGCGGCGGGCGCCGTGGGCCCTCCCGTGCGGTGCTGCACACCGTCGACTGCGCCGAGGCGCCGCCCGGCCTCCCGGTCCTGCGGGTGGAACAGGCGCTCAACGCCGCCGAGCACCCCGCCACCCGGGCCTGCGCCCTGTGCGGCGCCGCCGCCGAACTCGACCCGCTCCTCCGGGGCTTCGACCCTCACGACGAGGACACGGGCGCTTCTCCCTGATGAGGTCACAGGCATGGGCTCGCGGTACTCGTGCGCTTCGGCAGGGCATCGTAGCTACGTGATCGCTACGTGGATGGACTGCATGGCACCGGCCGACGTCTGCCTGGAGGCGGTCTGTGAGGAGCCGCGCGAGCGGGTCGACGGCGTGCTCTACGCCTGCCCCGCCCACGGGGCCGAGGCGGCCTCGCGGATCACCGAGGCGGGATGGACCGCGCTGGTCAAAGTGATGGGGCCCGCGAGCCGGGCCAGGTGCGAGGTCTTCGACGGCGCCACCCGCGAGGCACGTCACCTCCTGGGCGCGTAGCCCTTCTCAGGCGGCGAAGCCGATGTTGGTGACGTACTCGTACTGGCCCCACTGCGAACCGAGGTCCACCACGACCTCATCGACCCACGCGGCATCCAGGCCCGCGTCGTCCCCGGCCTCCCACGTGCGGACGTTCAGGATGCGGTACTCGACTGCCGAGCTAATGGGGGAAGTGTGAAACGTACGAGGGTGATCGTGTCGGGGTTGAGGGTGCCGTGGCTGTATGGGCTGGCTCCACGAGAGCGTGGGGCAAGTGCGGCAGGATGTGTGACCAACGTGGCCCCCGAGCAACGTGATGGAGCGTCAGACATCTCGATCACCCGCCCGGGGGCCTCGCTCGTTGCGCTATACGACCCATCACCCGATCCCGGGCAGGCGGCGGCGCCCCCGGGGGGGGCGAGACGGCTGCCCCCGAGTGGGAGCGGGGCGCGGAGTCAGGGGTGGCGCCGTCAGCCTATGGCGGGCCACATGCTGCGGCGGGTGCCGAGCCCGCCCTTACCGTCTCCGGGGTAGAGGTAGAGGTGGTCGACGCTGTTGAGAACAACGATGTCGGCGTTGCCGTCACCGTTGAAATCGCCGCTCAGCAGGGCGTGGAAGCCGCCCCAGCTCGCGTCGTCCCACATCAGTTTGGCGTTGGCGAATGTACCGTCCGTCTTCCCCGGGTAGAGGGCCAGTTCGCCCTTCTGGGAGATCGCGGCGATGTCGTTGAGGCCGTCCCCGTTGAAGTCGGCGCTGGTGAGGAACTTCTTGTCCCAGGTGGCGTCGTGCCACACCTCGGTGCGACTGTCGGTGAGGATGCCGTTGGCCCCGGTCGCGTACGCGTAGAGGCGGCCGGTGGGCGCGATGGCAACGAGGCCGTCGCGCGTCCAGCCCTTGGCACGGTACGTCGTCGGCAGGTAGCTCGCGAAGGTCTTGTCCTTCCACATGCTTGCCGCCGGGCTGAGCAGGTCGCCGCTGGTTCCGGCGTAGTTGTGGAAGGCGCCGTCGTCCTTGAGAGCCGCGATGTCGGCGTTGCCGTCGCCGTTGAAGTCGCCGCCCAGGATGCGGGCCTTGGAACCCCAGGTGCCGTCGTGCGCCCACAGCTCGCGGCCATAGGTGAGCTTGCCGTCACTCGTGCCGTAGAAGGCGTACAAGTTGTTGTCGTCGAGGATCGCCGCGATGTCGGGGTGCCCGTCGCGGTTGAAGTCGCCGGTGGTGAGGTGCTTGATCTGCTCCGGGGCGCGAGCGGCGAGCCTGTTCTTCGCGATCCAGTCGCCGAGATCGTCGACGCGCGAGGAGATTCCGTCGGAGCGGGTCTCCGTCGCCTCGATACCGAAGCACCCTCCCTGGTAGGAACGGGAGTTGATGCCGACGAGTTCGGCGTTGCCGCCACTCTCGCGCAGCAGCGGGCCGCCGGTGTCCCCCGCACACAGGGCCTGTCCGTCCTGCCCGTGGAAGCTGATGTCCTGGCTCTGGACGGCGTCGATGCCGAGGGTGGCGGTGTGCAGGCGCAGCGGGGCCCACTCGGTCTTCGTACGGCCGAATCCGGCGGCGGTCAGGGCCTCGCCGGCGCTCGGCTGCTGAGTACCGACGGTGACGGGAGCCACCCCGGCGACGGGCTTGTCGAGCCGGGCGAGCGTCACGTCGCGGTCGGTGCGCGGAACGAGCTGGACGACCTCGCGGACCTCGCCGGTCCCTGTGGTGAGGTCGGTACGGCCGACAGTGGCGGTCGTGCGGAGCGCGGGCGCTCCTGCGGGGATGTCGATGCTCGTGGCCGGGTTGTCGGCGAAGCAGCTTCGCGCGGTAAGGACCCATTGGGCGTCGACCAGAACCCCGGAACAGCCCCGGGTGCCCTTCCCGATGTCGAGGCGGACGGTGAAGGACCGTGCACCGTCCCGGACCTCCGCGCCGGTGGTGGCACTCGCCGGAACGGCGGCCACGAGCGGCATCATGACGGACGCGGCCGCTATAGCGACTACCCGCTTTTTCTTGAAGCCCTTGTTCATGTACTACTTCCTCCTCAACGTCACTTGGTGGTGGATATCTCGACAAGTGCGTAGTCGTTGTCGGGATCGACGCTTTCCCCACTGGCGTGACGGTGTTCTTCGTGACGTCGTGCTGCGTGGTTGTGTCGTCTGCGGTCATGGTCGCGTCGGCACTCTGCTCGGTGGCGCCCTTGATGCGGTAGACGGCAGGGATCTCCAGGCTGAGGTGTGGGGGCGGGTCAGCCGGTGACGCGGAGTTCGAGGAGAACCGTGGGGGCGTCGCCGACTCCCTCGCCCACTCCCTTGAACTCGTCCTTCTTCACGTCCACTTCCACTGACTTGCCCTCGGCCTCCAACTCCGCGTGCACGGCCCGCTGGACGGTCTCGATGGCGTAGACGTCGGGGACCTCCAGGGTGAGGGACCCGGTGGAGGCGGTGCTGCGGAAGCAGAACCTCCCGGCCGCGCTCTTACGGGTCCACACCTTGATCATGGGGCTGGAGTCGTCGCACTCCGCGAGGACGATGTGGCCGTCACCCCGGCGCAGCGTGATGCCCTGCTCGGCGGCGATGCGGTCGGCGCCGGGATAGTCGAAGGTCTCGACCGCGTACCCGGGCTGCTCCGCCGCTGCCGCTTGGACGGACGGGGAGTCCTTCCCGTCGGCGGAGGCCAGTGTGGAGACGCCGGCCAGCGAGAGCGTCGCGGCGGCGACCGCGAGAAGGGCGCGTGAGCGCGAATTCAGTGTCATCTGTGCATCCGTAGTCGTCACGGACACAGCGCCCGGCCCCCCGCCGTGCCCACGTGGTTCTCACACGCAGGTGCGCGCCCCGTCTGCGGATGAACCGTCAACTGCGTGGCGCGTGTGGGTGCCGATGCTCCTGGTGTGCCTGAAGTGATCGGAAAGTATCACATGTGCAAAGGACTTACTTTCTTTTCTCACAAGAACTTCAAACCTAAGGTGAAGCTACGTCAAGAGGACGCAAACGCAAGCGCTTTGCCCGAGAAGAGGAGCAGTGGTGAGGATCGTTCGCAAACGTACCGGGAGTGAAAGGGCGAGACCCGGGCGAGGCCCGACCGCGGCGGCGCGCGGCAGGACGAGAGCCGCCTCGGTGGGTGTCGCCGTGCTGCTCGCCCTGACGGCCGGGATGCTCGGTCCGGCGCCGGCCTCCGCGCTCGACCCCGACCCGGACGAGGACGACTACACGCCGGTCGCGTACCTGCCGGCGACCGACCGGGGAAAGGTGCTCACGGCGTGGGAGGAGGGCGGGCCGGGCGTCAAGGCAGCCGCCGAGGCAGCCCTGCTCGGCTCGGACGCCGACGTACGGAAGTTCCTGGACGGGGAGGAGGCGCTCGCGCGGACGGCGGACGACCGCGTCGCCACGGTCCAGATCCTCTCGCTCGGCGGGCGCGCCGTCCGCGAGGCGGCCGAGGAGGCCCTCGCGGGCCCCGAGGAAGGCCTCGCCGACTTCCTGAAGGACGGCTGGAAGGAGCCTCTGGAACAGGACCAGCGCGTCCAGGTCACCCAGATCATCTCCTCCGCGGCCGGACCGCAGGTGGCGGCCGACGGGCGCAAAGCGCTCAACGGGGGTATGGAGGAGGTACGGAAGTTCCTCTCCGAGGGGCAGTACACCGCCGCTGACAACGATGCCAGGGTGCAGGTCGTCCAGATCATGAGCACCGGCGGGCAGGCCACCAAGGAGGCCGCCCGCGTCGCGCTCAACGGCGACATCAACGACATCCGCGAGTTCCTGGAGGTCGGGCAGCACACTGCCCGTGCCCGCGACCAGGAGCAGGCCACGGTGGCCGATCTCGCCACGCAGGCCACCGAGGCCGGGCGGCAGGCGCGGGTGGAGACCGACCGCGCCAAGGAAGCGTCGGATCGCGCGATCAAGGCGACGAAGCTCGCCAAGGAGGCGGCGCAGAAGGCGGCCAAGGAGACCGAGGCCGCGAAGGACGACGCCGTCAGGGCGTCGAACGCGGCAGGTCGTGCCGCCGACGCCGCGCGCGGTGCCGCACGGGCCGCGCAGGTGGCCATCGACGCCGCCAGCGCCGCCAACCGGGCCGCCCGCGTCGCGGCCAACGCCGCCGCCCAGGCAGCCTCCGCGGCAGCCGCCGCGGCCAACGCCGCCGCTCGGGCCCGGAACGCCGCCGCGGCAGCGGCCACCGACGCGGGGAAGGCGTCCGCCGCCCGCTCCGCGGCCGAGGACGCCCTGGACGCCGCCAAGGGCGCGAAGAAGGCCGCCCAGGCCGCCGACTTCGCCGCCACCGCCGTCGTCGAGGCGGCCGGCGCCGCCCAGGCAGCCGCCAGTGCCGGGCAGAACGCCGACGCCGCGGCGTCGGCCGCGTCCGAGGCGAGCGGCCAGGCCGGCGTCTCCGACGCGCAGGCCGCACGGGCCAGGGCCGCCGCCGCCGAGGCGCACCGGCACGCCGCCGAGGCGACGGCCGCCGCCAACCGGGCCGACTCGCTCGCGGCGAAGTCGGCCAAGGCGGCGCGTGAGGCGAGGGACGCCGCCAACGCCTCTGCCGAGCACGCCGAGAAGGCGGCTGCCGCCGCCAAGGAGGCCGCGGAGCACGCGGGCGAGGCAGCCACCGCCGCGGCCGAGTCCACCAAGCACGCCGCTGCCGCGAAGACCGCCGCGGACGCGGCGAGCGCCGCGGTCCAGCAGGCCAAGGACACGTTCACGCTCGCCCGCGAGGTCGAGGCCGAGGAGCTGGCCTCCCGCACGGCCGGAGCCGTCGAGCAAGCGCGTTCGCTGCGGGACCAGGACGACGAGCGCATCGCCGAGGGCAAGAAGCAGGCCGACGCCGCCGCCGCGCTCGACTCCGAGGCAACGGAGCTGGCCGAGGAGATCTCCGCGTCCGGCGAGAACACCGACGCCCTCGCGCCCAAGGCACGCAAGGTCGCGCTCAACACCGTCAAGACACGAGGCCCGTGGAGCGTCAGCGCCGCCGAGGTCGCCCTCGCGGGCTCCGCCGACGACGTCGTGCGGTACGTGGCCGAGGGCCGCGAGGAGGCCGCCGCTCTCGATCGGCGCGCGCGTGCCGAGACGCTCGCCACCGACTCGACGTCGGCGGACGTGCGGACAGCCGCCGCCGCTGTCGTGGAGGAAGGCGACGCCCCGATCCAGGAGTTCCTGAGGACGGGACAGTTCCAGGCGGTCTCCAATGACCTCCGCGTGCGCATCACCCAGTTGATGAACGGTGCGGGCCCCGGCGTCAAGGAGGCGGGCCAGGCCGCGCTCAACGACGGTTCCCCCGCGAAACTGCGGGACTTCGTCGACAGCGGCTACTACGTGCAGCGGGCCAACGACGAACGCGTCCAGGCGACGCAGCTCGTCGGTTCCGGGACACCGGAGGAGAAGGCCGCCGCGCGCATCGCCCTGGAGGGACCGCCGCAGGTCCTGCACGCCTTCACCGAGACCGGCCGTTTCAAGGCCAAGCGGCAGGACCTGCTCACCGCGACCCACACGGCGCGAGTCCAGGGCCTGATAGCCAGCGCCGCCAAGGTGGCGGCCGTCGCCCAGCAGAACGCGGCGCTCGCCGGTGAGACGGCGGCGAAGGCGCGCAAGGCCGCCGCCGAGGCGAAGAAGTACGCGGACCAGGCGAAGGCGTCGGCCGAGCAGGCCGCGTCCTACAGCAAGGACGCCGACGCCTCCGCCGACGCGGCGCAGAAGTCGGCCGACCAGGCGGCGAAGTCGGCGAAGACGGCCCGCGCCGCCGAGGCCGACGCCCACGCCGCCGCCCGGGACGCGGACCACTCCGTCGCCCGCGCCGAGGCGTCCGCCGCCTCCGCGCACGGCTCCGCCAACTCCGCCTGGGCCGCCGCCGGTGCGGCACGCGCCTCCGCCGAGGCGGCGGGCAAGGACGCCGACGCCGCGGCCGAGGCGATGACCGAGGCGCTGAACGTCGCCGCCGAGAAGCAGTGGGCGGAAATCCGCAAGGCGCTGGAGGACGAGCAGGACCGGGCCGACCAGGCGTCCCTCCAGGAGCTGGAGGAGTACTTCGCCGACCTGGCCAAGCAGCAGGAGAGCGGCGACACCGACTGGTGGGACCTCGCCACCCTGGGGCACACGGTCCTGGACACGGCCGGGCTGGTGCCCGGTTTCGGGGAGATCGCCGACGGTATCAACTGCGGCTGGTACGGAGCCGAGGGCGACAGCCTGAACGCGGGCCTCTCCTGCGCGGCGATGATCCCCTTCGTCGGCTGGGGCGCGACCGGCGGGAAGTGGGGCAAGCGCGGTGTTGACGCGATCGAGGCGTTCAACAAGGCCATGCGTGCGGAGGGGAAGGTCCCGCACATATGGTCGGCCAATCCTCGCAAGGGCCGCAACAACGTTCAGAACGCCTACAGCCACTGGAAAGACCACGGCGCCCAGTTCCCCGAGCTGAACAACGCGCTGGACTACGTCAAGAAAGCGCGGCAGTACGGGGACATGGCACTGGCGCAAAAGCCGGTGAAGGGCTATCGCGTCTTCTCGCAGAACGGCGGTGCGGTGGCGATCTTCGACGAGAGCAACGGCGCTTGGGCCGCCTTCACGAAGGACGGGATCCCGCAGACCATGTACAAGCCCGAGCCACGCAGCCAGAGCAATCCCAACGGGTACGCGACCACCATCGAGGACTGGCTCGCCGAGCCCGGCCGCGGCACAGAGATACGCTGATCCGGTGGCTGAAGAGGAAGAGTGGACGAAGGTCCCGGTCGAAGAGGTCTGCCGGGTGTGCGGCCTCTATGCCGAGGGGGCCCTGTGGGACGAGTACGGGGCGCCGCAGTACCTCACCTGCCCTTGCTGCGGTGTGGAGTCCGGGCTCGGTGACGCGTCCTACGAAATGGTCACGTGGAACCGGGCGCGATGGCTTGAGTCCGGCGCGGAATGGCAAGAGCCCGAGTTCCGTCCCACGAACTGGAGCCTGGAAGAGCAACTGGCCTGTATTCCCGCCAAGTGGCGCTGAGCGCCCCGCAGGAAACGCCACGTCGTCCAGCGGTCCCCGTCCTGTTCACACAGGGCGGGGACCAAGCGGGCCTCCGCGCCCCATTCGGCACCGGACGGGAGGAGAACAGGATGATCAGCGCTCATCCCCCGACCGTAGCGACGTGGCCACACGGTCACTCCCGGATCGCGGTAATCAGCAAAACGGCTTGACGGGGCGGCAGCGGAGCGGTCCGTTCGAAGGAGCGCATGTCGTTGGTCCTACGGGGGCGGTTGCCCAGTGGGCTCCCTTCACGGGCGCCGTTGCGACGGCCGGGGCCCGCGGGAGTAGAGGACGGCGCTTCCTGAGGCCGGGGACGCAGACCCTGAGCAGGGCGCCGGAGGTGGCGGGGGGCCTCCGTGGCGGCGGAGTTTCAGGCCGATCTGCGTTCATGCACATGTGGTTCATGAGTCCCGCGCGAAGGGACGGGACTCATGAACGCCATGTGCATACAGGGGGTCAGCGGGTGCCGGTCCGGCGCAGGGGGACCACGACCTGCTCTCCGGTGCTCTTCGGGGCGAGGCGGTAGAAGCGGATGTGACCGAACCGTTCCGATTCCTCCAGCCATCCACCCGCGACGAGCTGGCGACGGGTGCGGGAGAACACGGTGGGCGCGAGCCCGAGGTGCGCGGCAAGCTCGGCGGCGGTCACCGGGACGGCGCCGGAGCGGTCGGTTTTGTGCGTCGCGTAGAGCATGAGGACGAGGCGCTGGTTGGCCGTCAGGCCTGCCGAGCGCGTCAGCACGTGGAATGCGGTCTGGTCGTGGTCGCTCACTGCGCCTCCTGCGCTGCCGTGCGGGCGTCCTTGTCGAAGCCTGGGATGTCGGGCGGGTTGCACAGCGTGATCGCTTCGCGCTGCTCGACTCCGCTGCCGTGGAAAGCGATGTAGGGGCTGATCCGGTAGAAGCGGTAGCTGCCCACCCGGCCGCGTTCGATCAGGATGCGCCGCCGGCGCAGGGCCCGGTTGATCTTGCCGACCGCGTCGGGGGTCATGCCGACCCGTTTCGCGATGTCCGCGCCGGTGAGGCGCAGCGGTTCCATGCCGGGCGGTGACGTGCCGATCCACCACAGGATCAAGTACTTCTGGCTCGGCGTGAACGTGCGGCTCTCGGTGATGGCCGCGACGCGCGCCTTGTCGACCTGGACGTGTCCGCCGCCGGAGAAGGCGTACGGGGCATAGGGCACGACTTCGCCGGTGGCCTCGTCGACCAGCCTGCGCACGGCTCCCACAGGGATCCTCTCTCAGCGTACGAATTTGTGTGCACACCGTACATGAACGCCAGGTGCATGTGGGACGCCTGAGGGACGGGCTCATCAACATGGACGCACCCCACCCCTTCAACGCGGGGCCGGACGGGTCCCGGACGCCGGTCGAGGAATGCAAGAGCGTCAGAAGCCCACGAGGACCTCATGCCCGATTCCGGGAAGCCACCCCCCCCTCCCTCATGTACTCCACGTGCATTTACCCGGTTCCTGGGAACTGGCAGGCAGATCCTGGGAACTGGCAGGCAGATCCCAGGATCGTGGTGTCCGACAACGTTTCAGCAGGTCGGAGGGGATTTCCTGGCGCCGCCCTCTAATACCTCCCGGAACACCGGCACGGCGGCCTTCACCCCTCGCAGCGACGCCAACGCATCTACCGCGCTTCGCCTGCGCGCGGGAACACCAAGGCGCGTCGCGACGCCCCGCCCCCACATCCTGACGACGCACACCTCCTCACCCCCTTCGGCCCCAGCCACGGAAAGCACGCCAGGACGCGCCCGCAGCTCCCCTCGCGCCCGCACGTATGCCACCCGCACCACCCACTGACCGAACCAAGGAGCCCGTTAAGCCCCGCGCGCGGTTCGCCGCCCGTCCAGCATCCCGGCGGGCCCACCGTCGCACCGCAGGCCCCCCGGGGCCGAGGATGCGCCGGTCCTTCTGCGCGAAGAGCGCGAAGCACGACCTCCGCCCCTCGCGCAACGCCCCAGCACTCCACACGAGCCAGACCGAAGACGGTGTTCACGACGGGGCAGCATCCCCGAATATCCAGAACAAACCCGGTCGGCGAATTCGGCCCCCAGTGCGGCACGGGCGACCCGCCTGCTGGCGAAGCTCTTGGACGACGAGCCACTCCCATATGCACGTGGCGTGCATGAGTCCCGCGCAGAGAAACGGGACTCATGCACGCCACGTGCATATGGAAAGATCAGAAACACTGCCTGCCGGTGGCCGGGTCAAGCGATGAAGCCGATGTTGGTGACGTACTCGTACTGGCCCCACTGCGAACCCAGGTCGACCACGACCTCGTCGACCCACCCGGCACCGGCGCAGGTTGAGGGTGCGGTCCGAAATCGTGAGCCCGGCCTCCCGGGCGGCGGCGAGCTGGCGGGGGCTGCCGGTGAGGGGGCGCAGAGGGGCCGTGAGGTGACGGCGGGTGGTGACCGGGGAGGCGACGAAGCCCGCGAGGCTGTCGAGGCCGCGGGGCGCGACGACGCTCTCGTGCACGGCGAGGCCCGCGCGCCACCGGAATATGCGCACGCCTGAGGGGTTGTAGCCGGTGCGGCATCGGGCCGTGCACGTGTCCACGTTTTCCGGAGGACTCATGAAGATCGGCATTGTCGGCGCGGGACACATCGGCGGGAACCTCACCCGCCGTCTGACGGCGCTCGGGCATGACGTGAGCGTGGCCAATTCGCGTGGCCCACAGACGCTGTCCGAGCTCGCCGAGGAGACCGGGGCCACCGCGGTTCCCGTCGCCGAGGCGGGGCAGGGCGCGGACATCTTCGTGGTCACGATCCCGGTGAAGAACATCCCCGACCTGCCCGCCGGGCTCCTCGACGGCGCGACGGAGGGGTTCGTCCTCATCGACACCGGCAACTACTACCCGCAGCGCGACGGCCGGATCGCCGGGATCGAGGACGAGGGCCTCACCGAGAGCCGATGGACCGAGCGTCAGCTCGGGCACCCGGTGGTGAAGGTCTTCAACGCCACCTACGCCCAGGACCTCCTGGACAAGCCGCGCCCCGCAGGCGCCGCCGACCGCATCGCCCTGCCCCTCACCGGTGACGACGAGGAGGCGAAGAAGACCGTGACGTCCCTGCTCGACGAACTCGGCTTCGACGCCGTCGACGCGGGCGGCCTCGACGAATCCTGGCGCCAGCAGCCCGGCACCCCGGTCTACGGGCTGGCCGCGGGCGCCGACGAGGTCGTCGCCGCGCTGGCCGCCGCCACCCCGGAGCGTCCAGCGCAATTCCGCGCCTGACCACCCAGCCAGCACCTGCCGGTCCCGCCACGAGAAGACAGTGGCGGGACCCGAGCCCGCGCCCATACCGCCACCCACACCGCGCCCGCACCGCCGCCGCGCGGCTTCGCCGACGCGGCAGTTCGATCAGCCCCTCCGCTGCCTCTGCCGGGTCCCTCCTCGTCTGGTCCGTGCGCGTTCTTCGAGAGCTGGAGGATCACTGTGCGGCGTGGGTGAGGTGTTGCAGAGCTTCGTGGATAAGAGCGCTGGCGTTCCCGGGCGCGTTGGTTTCGGTGCTTGTCTGGGTGATCGTGACGGCGTGTGTGGTGCGGGTGAGGTCTGCGCGGGCGATGAGCTGGTCGTGGTGGAGGAGGGGGCAGACGTAGTAGCCGTGCTCGCGCTTCGCGGCGGGTTTGTAGGCCTCCAGGGTGTGGGTGAAGCCGAAGAGGCGTTGGGTGCGGGGGCGGTTGAAGATGAGGTTGTCGAAGGGGCCGAGGAAGACGGGTGGGTCGTCTGCCGGGGCGGGTGGGGTGAGGGCGTCGGGGTGGGCCCAGGCCGGTTCGGTCCATCCTTCGACGGTGGCGGGCAGCAGTGGGGTGTGCGGGAGGAGAGCGGCGGTGGTGCGGGTGGAGATGCGGAGGTAGTCGGCGAGGTCGGCGGTGGTGGCGATGCCGAGGGCGCGGGCGGCGTGGGTGAGGAGGGCGGTGAGGCATTCCTCGTCGGTGAGGCGGTTGGTGTGCAGTGCGGTGGCCAGGTGGCGCTCGGGGAGGTCGAGGAGGCGTTGCCAGGTGGGGGTGCGGCGTACGCAGATCAGGTCTCCGGCCCAGAGCATGAACTCCACCGCGCGTTTGACGGGCCCCCAGCTCCAGCCGGTGGAGGGTTGTTCGCCCTCGGGGCGCAGGTCGCGGTGGGTGAGCGGGCCGCGGGAGCGGACGAGGTGGAGGATGCGTTCGCGTTCGGCGGGCGGGGGGTATTCGGGGCGGGCGCGGGAGGCGCGGCGGCGGAAGGCCCACAGGGGCCAGTCGCCGAGCGGGACCAGGGCGTGGGCGTGGGCGGGGTATTCGAAGGCGAGCGGTGGCGAGGCCTGGTCGAGGGCGGCGTCGATGCCGGCGAACGTGGCGTGGGGCAGGCGGGCGGCCAGGGTGAGCTGGTGGGCGCGGGCGAGGACGTTGATGGAGTCGAGCTGGACGATGCGGAGCCGGTCCAGGACGGCGGCGGGGGTGGCCTCGGCCAGTGGGGGGTTGAGGCCGGCGGCGGCGACGGCGACGCGGCGGGCCTCGGGGAGGGAGAGGCCGGTGACGGCTTCGGTGCCGCTGGTGGCGGTCACGCGGTCGTGGCCGGTGCGTCGTTGGCGGGCACGTGTGGGGAGGTTTCGGGCACGGTGCTCTTCTCGGGGGCGGGGAGGAGGAGTGCGGTCAGGAGGCCGAGGGCGGCGCAGGCGGTGAGGACGGTCAGGGCGGTGGTGAAGCTGTTGTGGGCGGTGAGGGCGCCGATGACGGCGGCGACGACGCCGTTGGCCACGTCCGTGCTCGCGCCTACCCACGTGTTGGCCTCGGTGCGGACGTCGTCGGTGGCGTGGGTGTCGATGAGGAGGAACGCGGTGATGAACAGCGGGGTGACGAACAAGCCGCTGAGCAGGAGGAGGAGGGCGAGGGCCCAGGGGGGGCGGGCGGCCAGGAGGAAGCAGGCGGGCAGCGCGAACCCTGCGGTCAGGAGCCGGTAGAGGGTCCAGGGGGCCAGGCGCTGGGTGGGCAGGAGGGCGTAGAGGAGGCCGCCGAGGACGCCGCCGGCGCTGGTGGCGGCGAGGAGGGGGCCGATGAGGGTGGTGGCGTGCTCGTGCTGGCTGTAGGCGGGGACGTAGATGCTGGTCCCGCCGAACAGGGTGCCCATGACGAGCATGGGGATCATGATCCCGATGATGCGGGGCTGGGCGAGTGGCCCGAGCCAGCGGTGCGCGCGCCGCGCGCGCTCGCTCCGCCCGGCCTGCGCGGCGGGGGGTTTGGTGGGGGTGAGGCCCCAGAGGCGGGCGGCGGTGAGGTAGAGGGCGATGACGGTGAGGTAGAGGGCGGTGGCGCTTTCGTAGGCGGCCACGGGGCCGAGCCAGGTGATGAGGACTCCGGCGGTCAGGGGGGCGACGACGAAGCCGGCTTCTTCGAGGATGCTGTCGGCCGAGTGGACCGTCTTGAGCTGGGTGGGTGTGGTGACCAGGCGCCGCCAGGAGGAACGCAGGGCGGCGTTGAGGGGCGGGTTGGTGAGGTTGGCGGCGAGGACGAGGAGGAGGGTCGTCCACCAGGGCCAGCGGGCGGCGACGCTCCCGGCGGCGGTCGCGGTCAGGGTCATCGTGGCGGTGCCCATGATCAGGAGGGCGTGGCGGTGGCCGAAGCGGTCGAGGGCGCGGCCACGCAGGGGGACCAGGAGGGCCAGGACGAGGGTGGTGGTGCCGCCGACGAGTCCGGCGCGCGCGTACCCGTAGCGGTCGGCGAGCGCCAGGAGCAGCGCGATGGGAAGTACGGCCGCGGTCGTCCGGGCCGCGAACGCGAGCGCGAGGAGCGGCGCGACGGGGCGGCGGGCGAGGACCGGCCAGCCGCTCGGGGCCTGCGGGGTGGGGGTCGCGGCGGCGGGAGTGGGGGTCATGAGGCGTCCAGGATCGTGGTGTTGGGCGCAGCGACCGGTGCGGCCGGCCCGGCGGGGTCGGGTGGGCTCGACGCGGGTGCGGGGGGCGCGGCGGTGAGGGGGGTGGTGGTGCTGGTGGCGCGGAGGGTGTCGGGGTGCAGCAGCACGAGGCGCGCGACGGGCTGCTCGCGGCGGACGGCGACGGGGTGGGTGGGGTGGATGGCGATGCTGATGTCCGTCATGGTGTTCACGGTCTTCGCGCCGATGATCCCGACGGGGACGTGGAGGCCGGGCAGGGGCGGGTCCAGGGGCAGGACCATGAGGAAGTACGGCTGCGGGAGGCGGACCGCGACGCCGAGATGCCACTCCACGGTGCCCTGTCCGTTGGGCAGGAACATCGCCTCCCACTGCCCGCTGGAGTTGCGGAAGTCGTAGCGGCGCAGCCAGCTTCCGCCCTGGTCGGGAACGGCGATCCAGTCGGGGCCGCGGCGCCACATCTGCCCGCCGCCCGCGCGGCGGCTCACCGCTCTGACGTCCTCGTCCTCGGGCACGGCGACGTCCGTGTCCGACAGCGGCGTCAGGGTCGCGGTGACCGGGGAGCGCACCACCCAGCCGAGATCCTGGCCGAGCGCCCACGGCGGGCAGTCCGCGGGCAGCCGGGCGATCCGCGCGTGCCGGAAATGCGCCGCGTACAGGTCGCGCTCCGACCGGGCGGCCGCCCGGTCGGTACGCGGCTTGTCGGGCGGCAGGCTCCACGGGTAGAGCGCGGTGAACGCGACATCAACCATGAGGGCTCCTCGAAGTGCGCGCGGCGAATGGACAACGAGTCAGGACCAGCGGGGGACATGGGGGCGCCCGCCCCGGGCGCGGCGCGATCGGCGGCGCGTCGCGCCAGGAGCGGGCGCGGGGACGGGGGCGGGTCAGGTGGTGAGGCGCTCGGTGCGGCGCTGGCGTTCCTGCTCGGGCAGGGTGTCGAGGTCGAACATCGTCACCGAGCAGGGGCCGAAGCCGACGTAGAGGGGCTCGGTGTCGAAGACGCCCTCCTCGCGGTCGAGAGGCGCGCTGCCGAGGTCGATGACGGTGAGGGTGTTGGGGTCGTAGTCGAGCTCCGGGGCCACCGCGCGCAGGTTCGTGCGGGAGAAGTTCGTGACGTACGCGGTGGAGTCGGCGGGGTCGACGACGAGGCCGCGGGGGCCGCCGCCGACGGGGATGTGCCGGGTAACGGCGAGGGTGTCGACGTCGATGACGTAGACCCGGCTGATGGACTCGACCGTGATCAGCGCGTGGCGCCCGTCCGGGGAGAAGGCCACCCCACGGCCGCCGATGAAGCCGACGTCGACACGGTGGGTCTCGTGGGTGGCGGTGTCGATCACCGTCACGTAGGTGGCCTGCGTGTTCGCGACGAACACCCTGCGACCGGAGGGGTCGATGCCGAGGCTGTAGGGGTGGGCCTTCGCGTCGACGGGAATCCGCGCGACCTCGGTGACCCCGGCGGCGTCCTGCCGTTCCACCAGCGCCGTGAGGTCGAGCTTGCTCACGTAGCCGGCGCCCCACACGCACACCCACGCACTCCGGCCGTCCGCGCTGATCCCCATGTGCCGCGGGTCGCGGCCCACCGGCACCTGGTGGATCTCGACGTTCAGCTCGAGGTCGACGATGCTGACGGTGTCGGAGCCGGAGTTGGAGACGAGCAGGTACGTGTCGCCGGGCAGCAGCCCCTGGCCGCGCGGGCCGTGCCCGACCTCGATCCGCCGCACCTCGGTGTGGGCGACCGGGTCGATCTCGCTGATCGTGTTCTGCGAGGTGTTGCACACGAACCCGCGCCCGGACCTCGTGAACTTCACGCCGCCGCGCGGCGCGTTGCCGACCCGGATCTGGTCGATCCGCCGGTGCTCGCCAGGCCCGGCCTTCGCCACGACCGAGATCGTGCCGTCGTCGGTGTCGGTCGAGAAGAACTCGACGTTACGTGCCATGCCGTACTCCCTGTTTCCGATTTTCCCGTGGAAGGGACTGCGCCGCTGTATCTCAGCCGCGATGGAGCGAGTAGTTCAGGTTCCAGGAAAGGGAAATACGCACCTCGTCGTCCTGGAATTCGGGCACCTCGTGACGCAGCCACCCCGGAATGATCACGAGGTCGCCGGGTGAGCAGGAGAGCCGCATCCGCTGGTCCTCCCCCGCGAAGACGATCCCCGCATCGAAGTAGCCCACGGGGCGGGGATCGAGCAGGTCCAGCTCACACACACCGGGAGCGGTCAGGTAGTAGATCGCCGACCAGGCCGTGTTCGGGTGGAAGTGCGCCGCATGCCGGTCACCCGCCCGGTACACGCTCGCCCAGCTCCGCGACGCCACGATCCCCGCCGCCCGCACCCCCGCACCCTCGCCCTCCCGGCCCGCCGAGCGCGCGAACGCCTCCCCCAGCGGGACGCCGGCCAGCTTCTCCACCAGCTGACGCGTCATCCGGCCGACCCAGCCCGTCAGCGCGTCCAGCTCCGCCACACCCCATGTGGTCAGGTCCCGGGAGGTCTCCTGCTTGTAGCCGAACACCTTCCCCTCCCCCAGGCGGGAGAGGACCGCCTCGGTGAGGACATCCCGCACGGCTGCGGCCTCCGGGTACGGGCACCGCGCCACGGGCGTGGCGAACGCCTGCATCAACGACGCCCGTGCCTGAGGCCGGCCCGGCGGGGCCACAGGACAAGGAAAGGCAGGGGAATTCATCGCGGACGCCGACATGAGACTCCCGGGAAAAACGCAACGGATCAGGCACCGGATGCCGATATTCGACGCACATTCCCCACGCCACAAGAGGAGCCGACTTCAGGCCCGAGCTCCAGCAGAAACCCACCCCAGAGAAGAAACGTTCTTGCTAAGCGCAGCGAATAACCCTCCGCCAAGCAAATCGCCCACGCATTCGCCCGCCCCTCAACACAGCGTCAGGCGCTGCCTACCACCAAAACGCAACCCCCACCTGCAGCACCACAGAGAAAACCTGCCCCGCACGGGAGCAGAAGCGGCGCAGCCACAGGCGCACAGCACCGGCACCCGCAAGGTCCCCGGCCCCGCACCGCCGCCGCCCCGCGCGAGCCCGCACCGCCGCCGCGCGGCTTCGCCGGCGCGGCGGCTTGAGGCTGTTAGCCCGCGGAACAGGAGCGGGCCAGTTTTCCTGGGCGGTCAGCCGTACAGGCTGACATCACCGAGATGCGCCAGCAACGAGCGCGCGCCGTTCTCGCTGACGACCAGCGCAACGGCCGCATCGTGTCGGTCGGTGTCGTTCAGGGCCTTCTGCGCGGGCCACCGGCCGGCCTGCTTCGCAGCGACCTGCATGAGGTGCGCGGCGCGTGCCGCAGCGAGTGGTGACGACCTGGTCAGCTTCTCGATCTCGTCCGTGAGGCGCCCGAGGAGATCGGAGACCACCGTGGGCAGCGCGATGGTCGCGAGGCGCACCTCTTCGGTGTGAGCGTCCCAATCCACTACACAGTTGTCCGCTGCGTTGGCTCCGGCGAGTTGCAGTTCCCGGTCGCCGATCTTCCCCAGTCCAGCACGTGCGCGGGCCCGGTCCAGCCGCACGCACAGGCTCCCCGCAGCGCAGCGGCGCGCGGCCCGTAGGGGTACCTGCCGATGTACACGCTCCACTGAGCCACCTCGCTGTGATGAGCGCTGCTCTCCGAGCCGAAGAAAACAGGTGGTGGGACCGTGCCGTCCTCAAGCAGAACACCGACCCATCCCTCGTGCTCGGAGCCGAACTCCGGGTCCGTCCACGTCTCCCGCTCCACCACAACTTCCTCCACCCGCCGCTCGCCACCCGCGCTACAGATACGGTGCTCCGACAATGCCCCCTCCCAGCCGCCGCCGCCCCAAAAACCAGAAAGTCGCCGCCCGCTCCGAGCCCGCACGCCGCTCTCGAGGGAACAGGCGAGCGCACCAGAGGCGACGACCGCGTCGGCGGATGACTGTTTCGCCGCGACGGCGTTGGTGCCGTTGGAGATGGCGATCAGGATCCGCTGGGAGAACTCGTGGGCAAGCGCGGCCTCAGTGCCCGGGCCGCTGCCTCGTCTGTGAGACACCGGCCCGGGCCGGAGGCGACTGCGCCTTGGGCGGGGGTGGCTACCGCGCGGAGCGTCTGCCAGCGGTGTCCAGGTCTTCCATCACACTCGTGTGCAGGAGAGAGGCACCGAATTCCACCGGGTCAACAGGTCCGTCCTGCGTCCTGATGATCAGGTAGCGGCGGGTGTAGACGTCGGATCCCCAGCGCTCCGCGACCTCGCCGCTCAGGTCGATCGTGAAAGAGACGAAGATGCCCTGCTCGGTCTCGTCGAAGTCGAGGGAGCTCAGCTGCCCGTAGTTGCTCTCGTCCAGGACACCTTGGATTCCTTCAGTTGCCGCGGCGCCGAAGGCGCTGAGGTGGTCGGCGTACTGGTCTCGCAAGGTCACTTTGAGGTCTTCTCCTCAGCGGCGAAGCAACCGCAGTCGTTGAGGTAGTAGGCCGTGATGATCCCACGGGCGCGGCCGTCGGGGGTGCCCGAGGTGCTGTGGGTGTACGACACCTTCATGTTGCCCCACGTCGAGTTCACCCCGTTGATCTTGTTGGAGTCGCACGTCCATGTGGTGTTCTTTTTGCTGCACTTGATGGTCGGACTGTCGAGAGTCTCGTCGATGTCCTTCTTGAACGTGCTCCAGGAGACACCGAGCAGGTGTCCGCGGTCCTCGATGTGGTATTTCCCGAAGCCCGTCGTGTGCCCGGCCGTGTTGTCGTGCCGCCCGTACCGCAGCGGGATGTCGTGTCCCTTGGGCGAGAAGTGGGTGGAGTAGACGGCCCAGTTCTCACCCGCCGCATGTGCAGGGACTGTGCCGGCGATGAGGAGCCCGATGGTGCTGGCGATGCTGGCTCCGGTAGCGATGGCCGCGCGTCGCATAGGTGATGAAAGCATTGGATCTTCCCCGTTCGGCATCCGATTGCCGGATGCGTGTTCGACTAACGTAGAACGTTCGCTCGCCATAGACCCTTGAGGCCGACGGCGGGGCTGAAAGTCACCAATAGCCGTCTGGATAGGGAGGGTTGTCGTGCTCAGCACGTGATGTGCCGCCGGTGGCCAGTGGGAATCCCTCAGTTCAGGAGCCGTCGCGGTCCCAGGGGATGGGGTAGGTGACGGTCCAGCTCGGCCCCGGCCTCGGCTCCTCCTTCTCCCTTGCGGGCGCAGGTGGCGGTGTGGAGCGGTTCGTCGATGGCCGGCGCGGCTCTGACGCCTCGGTGGCGGGGCCGGTGTGGCTGAAGACGAAGACGGCCGCCACGGCGACGAGAGCGATGGTCAGCTGCTTGCGCGCGCCGGGAGGCAGGCGGGTATGCGCCCGTACCTTCGTGCCGCCGCGCCAGTACTCCCTCACCTTGACCACGCCGAATCCCCCTCCTCGACAGCGCACGCTCCGAGGACGCGCACCGGTCCATGAAAGCACCAGCGGCTGACCAGGTGTGACCGTACGATCACCTGCCCGGAAGGCTGTGCCCCGTCACGGGGAGGCGGGGCCCGGGCGGGCCCGGCTCCACCTGCCCCTCCCCTTTGTCTCCTCCTCGGCTCCTTGAGGACTCACGTGCTCCTGAGCGGTTCTCGGCTGCGCTCGCCGGCCGGGGCAGAGGCCATGGGGCTGGGCCCGAGGCCGGTGCCTCTCCGCAGACGGCGGCGGCCGCCCCGAGCCCGCACCGCCCGCGCGCGGCTTCGCCGACGCGGCGGCTCAAGAACATGGTGAGCCGGCGCTGCCGGTGGTGTGCTCTTGTCTCTGATCGGGTGGCCTCGGTGCTGGGTGACGCGGGTTTTTAGCGGCGGGTGGCGGTGATGAGGGTGCCGACGAGGGTGGGTTCGGTTCCGGTGAGGGTGGCAATGGTGTTGATGCTGTGGTGGAGGGTGTCGTAGAGGAGTGCGGCGTCCTGTGCGGGGGTGCGTGGGGTGCCGGTGCGCAGGGCGATGTGGTGGGTGAAGAGGGCCCAGGCGAAGGCGGCGGGGTTGGGGCGGCCGATGACGCGGGGCCAGTCGGTGGCAAGGAGGGTGAAGACGTGGGTGACGAGGATGTGGGCTTCATCGGTGGGGAGGAGGGCGCCGGCGTAGTCGCGGTAGGCGAAGTGGTTGAGGTCGTAGAAGGCGTGGAAGGCGGCGGCGGTCGCGGCCAGGGTGCGGGAGGTCATCGCCGTCTCAGCCGAAGTGCTCGGCGCGCAACGGCGAGGGCGTCGAGGTGCGTGCCTGGGCGACGGCGTGGTGGTGGGCGGCCTGCCAGAGGGGGCGCATGTCGCTGGGCAGGCTGAACAGGGCGGCGGCGAGTTGCTTGTGCACGGCCCAGTCGGGGACGCCCGGGCCGTGCAGGGCTTCGCGGACAGCGGTGGGGTGCACGGTGGAGGCGAGGGCGTCGCCGAGGGTGTGGGGGGTGTGGCCGCAGGAGAGGAGGAGGCCGGCGAGGTAGTCGCGCAGGTAGGCGACGGGATCGGTCTCCGGGGGCGGTTCGATGCCGGCGGCGACGTTGTAGAGGGGCAGGAGGAGGCGCTCGGCGATGCCGAGGACGCGGGCGAAGTCCCGCACGTGGGGCCAGTGCAGGGGCTTTTCCCCCGACAGGAGCCGGGAGACGTAGGAGGGGTGCCTTCTGATCGCCTCGGCGACGGCGCGCTGCGAGGCCGCGGAGCGGCGCATCGTGTGGGAGAGCGCGGCGCGCAGGCGGTCGGCGGCCCGGCGTTCGGAGCACTCCTGGGCGCGGGGCAGGGAGGGCTCCTGGCCCGGCGGGCCTTCGGAGTCCGTCGCGGCGAAGACGGGGGTCGGGTTCCACGGGTCCATGTAGGGGGCGAGGACGCGGTCGAGGTGCTTCTTGTCGTACTTCTTGCGGACGTGGTCCGCCGAGACGGAGAGGTGGGCGGCGACGGTGGCGTGGGTTTCGTGCAGAGCGCGGGCCCGGGCGACGGTGGCGGCCTCCACGACGGTCAGCGCGCGCTGCAGGCACGCGACGGTGGTGAGGAGGTCGCCGGTGGGGGCCGTGGTGCCGTAAGCCTGGTGCAGCAGCGCCGCGGCGTGGCGGGCGACGGTGTCGGTGGCGGCGTGCAGCACGTCTTCGCAGAAGGCGCGCGTCTGCCGGTCCTCTTCTTCTTTCTGCCGCTGGGCCGGGGTGCGGGTACGGCAGTGCGCGCAGCGGGCGGCGGGCCGGCCGGAGCGGGCGGGCTCGGGTTCCAGCGGTGTGCCGCAGTCCTGGCAGGAGCGGGGCGCGGGCGGGCGAACACTCATGTGTCGGGTCCTCAATCCGGGGGTTCTTACTGCGTCGGGGTGGGGGTTTTTCCCCACCCTGACGACGCATCACGCGGCCGGGCGGCCGTGGCAGGGGCCTCGTGAAGAAGGCCGCCCGCCACGGCACCGGCGTGGGGCAGTTGTGTGTCAGCGCTGCCAAACGCGCCGGTAGACGACGCTGGAGCCGACCGCGGCCGTGCTCAGCGCGGCCAGGACGGGAGCGGTCCAGGGCGACGAGGTGCCCGTGATGAGGAGCCAGGGCATGGTGAGCGCCCCGGTGAGGAGGTTTCCGCGCACGGTGACCGCCAAGGCAGCCCCCCGCCGGGTTTGAACTGCGGAAAGGGGCGGGATGATAGCGTCACGGCCCCGGTTACCCCGCGGAAACGTGAGGACCCGGTACCAGCACCGGCTGAGGATCATGGTGTCTCTCTCGTGATTCGAAGGTGCACTGCGTGAACGAGGCCCTGGGGGCGGGCGTCCAAACCAGACCCCCGGGGTCTCGCCCGTACCGAGCGGCTCACGGCCGACTCAGGTACGGGGCGAGCACAGTATTCGGCTGCGAGGCGTGGCGACAACTTCACTGTGCGGAAGCGGTGTTGAGCACCCTCTCCACCTCGAATCCCTTTTGTCCGCTCGCGCGGGACGATGCACGTGCACGCGATCGCCATCCGATAGTTAACGGTCACAAAGCGACAGCACACCTGCATGAAGTACTACAAACTGCGCGTCGTGACGCGCCTGACGGTACGCCCATCCCTCGCCCGCGCGCCCCCCGAAACGCACCCCCCGCGCGCCCCACGCCGGTCACCGCGCCACACATCCCCACCCCCTTCCGGGGGACCCGCCACCCTCCGGGCACACCACCCGCCGTCCCGAACGCCAGTCCAGCAGCTGTCGCCCCGACATCAGGCACGGCCCACCCACGGGAGACCCGCGCCATCTACGGGATACCCCAGACCCGCACACCCGGCCTCTCCCGTGATTCAGCTTGGCCCTGAGCGCGCTCGGTCACGAACATGCCGGCCCGCTCTGCGCAGTCCATCCCGGAGCCGTGGCGCACGAGCGAAGCGGCGCAGCGGCCCACTCCTGGAGGCGGTCCAGGAGGGCGCTCTGGCCGATGTGCCGTCGCCGCACCGACCGGCGGATGTGTGTGGCGATTGCCCAAGGGTGCGCTGCCGCGCTGTAGCCGACCATCATTGCCACGACCGAGACGACGGCCCCGGCAAGCCGCGGCACCGCATTCGATCTCGCCGGGCGGCCGCCGCCGTACGCACCGGTGTCCCAGACGCGTCCGGCAGATCCTCCTAGGCGCGCTCGCGGACCGGCCGGGTCCTCACCCTGTACGGCCCCCGCGCCGCACCCTCACGCCGCGCGCGCCCAGATCCTCGTCGCCGGCATCGAGGCACCCGCACGCCGCCCGACCGGACGCTGCCGGTTCGCGCGGCATCGGCGCGGCGAGTGATGTCGCGCACCAGGCATGGATAAAAGTTCTCGCCCGGACTGACTGAGCGGGGAAACGGGAACGGAATCTCATGATGATCAACGAGATCGGCCCTCGCATGGCCGGGGAGCGTCTGATGTACAACCGGGCCGTCAGGGTCGACCAGCCACGTAGTTGGCTGTTCGTCTCGGGGCACGAGGCTCGCGACGACGACGGCGGCATCGCTCACCGGGGCGACATGGCCGGACAGATGGAACTGACGCTGCGGCGGCTGGGCGAGACCGTGGCCGAGGGCGGAATGAAGATGGCGGACGTGGTACAGATCCGCGTCTTCACCACCGATCTCACCTCGTGCAAGGCCCACTACGGCGTCCTCTTGGATGCACTCGCGGCGGTGGACTGCCGACCTGCCAGTCTGCTGGCAGAGGTCAGCGCTTTGTCCGACGAAGACATGCTGATCGAGATCGAGGCCGTAGCGGTGTGCTGAATGAGGGCACCGGCGAATCGACCGCCGGCGCCCGTACCGCCGCCGCGCGGAGCCCGCGCCCGTACCGCCGCCGCGCGGAGCCCGCGCCCGTACCGCCGCCGCGCGGAGCCCGCGCCCGTACCGCCGCCGCGCGGCTTCGCCGACGCGGCGGCTCGATGACCTTCATGCCGTATGCATCGCATCCGGACGGTCTGGCCCGGCTTCCGGCCCTTCTCGGTACGCCGGCTGGTGCTCGTGGGCGGGTTCGCGCGGGGGCGCTTGAGGCGAGCTGTTGATGGGGAGATATGACCGATCAATCGCACGCTGTAGTCGGGAGGCTACGTGGGGTGGAAAGATGAGTTTCAGATCGCGATGGGACAACTGGGCGAAATACGGGAACAGTTGGGGCGTCTCGAGGGGCGCCTCGACGATCCGACGGCGGGGCTTGTCGCCCTGCATGGACAGGTCGAGCAGGCCCGGACGAAGATCCTGGAGAACGTGCAGGGAGGCACGACCGGGCTGCGCGAGGAGAATCGCGAGCTGCGACGTCGGCAAGAACGCATGATCAGCGATCTGAGCGAGGCGAGGGCGGAGCTGAGCCGTCCGGCCCCGACCCGTGCGGATCTGTTGGAGAGCCCGGTCTCACACGTACCGGAGCTGGCCGAGGAGAAACCGAGTCAGGAGACCGACGCGCCCGGCCCGGCCCTCACCGTTGTGGGATCCCAGGACGGCAAACGCCCCACCACGGATGAGCCGGAGCACGCCCTGCCCACGAATGACCTCTCGGGAGACAGCATGCGCAACTATGACCGGGCCGTCCGTGCGGAGCGGGACCAAGACCGTGATCTGCGGCCGTCGGTCGAAGCCGCCTACCGGGGCACCAGCGCCCCCGCCGGCCCGGCATCGACCTCTGGCTCTCCGGAGAAGGGCCTCCGGGTTGCCCACGGCGTCCTGCTCCTACGCGCCGCGGGGGTGGCCTCGGCCGAGGTGGTCGCGCACCGGGACACCTGGGAGTGGCTGGCTTCTCTCGCCTCCGAGCACGCCCACTTCCGCGCCCCGTTCGCGGTCGAGGACTCCGGAGAGGGGCGGGTACGGGTCGTGGTGTCCGGGCGTTCACTCATCGCGCTGCTGATCACGTTGTGGGACACGCGAGCCGACGCCGAGTCCCCGGACGGGGACTGGGCGATGGCGGTGACGACCTACACCAGGATGGCGAACGAGCTCTCCGAGGCCACCGGCGGCGACCACGAAATAGCCGGCGCCATCCGCATCGTCCTGGACGACGGCGTTCCGGAGGAGCGGAGGGAGTAGGACTCGCGCCACGCTCGGGGGCCCAGCGCGACCAGGACCCCCGACGTGCGCCCGAAACCCGACAGCTCCTCGCCGAGATCGCGCCGCCCGCTCCGAGCCCGCACCCGCGCGGTTGATGAACTGGACCGGGTTCCCGATGCCGTTCGACCAGGGCGTGCGGGAGGTCGAGTGCGGCAGGATACGGAACCAACAGGGCTCCTGTGCTGCTGAGTTGAGACGTCGAACACCTCCCTCAACGGCACGGGAGCCCTGTCCGTTGCGCACCCCGACCCTCAGACCCCACCGTCACCCGATCAGTGGGCACGCTGAAAACGCTCACTGGCCCGGGGCACTCGCTTCTCGCTACTTCGGGCGAAATTTTCGCAGGACGAGGGCTCCTGCAAAACCTGCTACGGCAAAAATAGCCATAGCCTGTACCGGATTCCCCTTTATGATCCCGATCAGCGCTACCACTCCACCCACTCCGGCGGAGAGCGCTGTCGCTCCGAGAACTTGGTAGGTGCCTCGCCAAGTAGGCTTCATCCTAGATTCCTATCCGAAAAGCAGAGACGCGAGTCCGCCCGTGGCTCCCCCGACGAGACCGCCAAGTGTCCCATTGCTTTTTTCGGCAGAGTCTCCGCCAGCGAGAGTAGATCCGAGCGCCCCTCCACCTGCACCCCACATGGCACCGGTGATGAGAGCCCCCGCCACGCATCCTGCTCCAGCTGTCAGCGCGCACGTACCCGCCACCACAGCCACCCCGGCAGCTCCTGCCAGGCCACCAGCGACGATCCCGACCGTATCAGCGAACGAAAAGAGCCCGAGCGGGTCGGTGTTGTTGATTGGATCGCCGCCGGCATAGGCGTAGCGGTTGCCCCGTCCGGGGTTGGCAAGGAAGCTGTACTTGTCCTGGGTGGTGAAGCGGCCGGTGGTGGGGTCGTACCAGCGCTGGCCGAACTTAACGTAGCCGGTGGTGCGGTCGTAGGTGCCGCCGACGAAGCGGTAGGGGTTCTGGGTGCCGGCGGTGCCGGTTTCCTTCGTCGTCTGGACAGTGCCGTAGGAGTCGCAGTCATAACCGTCGCCCTGCGCGGCCCGTACGCCACCGCCGGAATAGCAGCGCTCAGGGATCATCCCGAAAGGGAAGGGCACCCTCTCCTTCACGGAGCAGGGTGCCCTTCTCTCGCAACTCGAGTGCTTGCAGGAGTTAGCGCCTGCGTTTTTCCATCCAGCGCTCTGCGGAATAATTTATTCCAAGAGCCAAAACGCCACACGCCATCGCCCAGAACCAGCAGAAGGGTAGGCGCCCCCAATCGAATCCCACCCTATTGAGGCGCAAACGGATACGTGAGATAGAAGAGTGCGAGTGCCATGAGGAGCGCGCGGATAGAAGTCACCGGCATCTCTCCTTAGCAAACGCTACGCAGCTTCCGATCGCACCTGTGGCTGCGGCCTGGGACGAACACCGCATCTTTTAGTCGCCTTTCTTTCTCCTCTCCTGAGAGATTGCGAATCCGTTGACGATCAGCGCAAATGCCGCCAGGATTGCGAGGGTGTAATTTTCTCTATATAGAGAGAAGGCGAGCCCCAGAGTAAGGCAAACCCCCGCCACGTACAGAGCGATCTCTTTGTCTCGCATTACAGAATTTTCCATATCGGGGTTATTGCTGCCTTCAGCGAGTTCTTCCGCCCGGGACCCTCTTTGGCTTCCTTGGGGCAAGCCCTGTACGACTGACCACCGGCTCCTACCGCAGCGGCGCCACCGAAAAGGGCTGTGCCTCCGCTGCTGAGAACTGCCGTTCCCGCTGCCCCGACAAACACGAGTCCCGCGAAGGCGCAGTCGTAGTAATCCTGGCCGGTTGGGTCTGCCGCGTTGGCAGGATCACTTCCTGCGTACGCGTAGCGGTTTCCGCGTGCGGGATTCGCGAAGAAACTGAGTTTGTCTTGTGTGGTGAAGCGGCCGGTGGTGGGGTCGTACCAGCGCTGGCCGAATTTTACGTAGCCGGTGGTTTTGTCGTAGGTGCCGCCGACGAAGCGGTAGGGGTTCTGGGTGCCGGCGGTGCCGGTTTCCTTCGTCGTCTGGACGGTGCCGTAGGGGTCGTAGTCGTAGATCGTGGACTGGACCGTGGACTGGTTGATGAACTGGACCGGGTTTCCGATGCCGTCGACGATGTAGTACGCCTCGTACTCGTTCGTTGTCCGGAGCGAGAGGGGCTGGCCGGTGGTGGGGTCGTGGTCGATGTACGCCGTGCCCTCCTTCAGCGTGACCTGTTCGATGACGGGCATGCCGTACTGGTCGGGGGCGCCGTAGACGTAGTCGGTCTTCTCGCCCTCGTCGCTGGTCTGGGAGACGAGCTCGGTGGCGTCCTCGCCGGCGTAGGTGTAGTTGCTGGTGCCCTTGGCCGTCTTGGCGCCGGTCATGCGGTTGGCGCCGTCGTAGGTGAGCGTGGACAGCTTGGCGGTCTTGGTCTGGTTGCCCTGGGCGTCGTACGTGTAGCCGTCGCTGGTGATCTGGTTGGCGGCGTCGAAAGCCAGGGACTGATCCGCGCTGCCGTCGGACGAGGACTTGCGGTTGCCGCGGGCGTCGTACGTGTAGGTGTACGTCTTGCCACCCCCGTCGGTTGCGACCTTCGTCAGCCGGTTGGCCTTGTCGTACGTGTACTTGGTGGTCTTGCCGCTCAGGTTGTCCTTACTCCACTGGATCAGGTCGGTGTTGTCGGCCTTCTCGGTCGAGCAGGACGAGGTGGAGCCGAGGCTGCGGCAGTACGTGGCGTCGAACTGGCGGGTCGTGTCGGTCGCCGGGCCCTGGTCGGCCCAGACGCGGCTGATGCGGCCGGACTTGTCGTAGTCCTGGTGCACGCGCGCCTTGAAGATCGTCTTCGCGTCGTTGGTGCCGTAGTACGTGTCCGTGCGCCGGCCGCGATCGTCGTAGCTGAACCCGATCTTCGTCTTGGTCGACGGGGCATCGGTGATCGCCTGGGTGAGCTTGTCGGCCTGGTCGTACTTGTACTGCGTGGTGCCGCGCGCGTCAGTGGTGCTGAGGCGGTTGCCGTTCTTGTCATACGAGTACGCCAGCGTGCCCCCGCCCGACGTCGCGGTCCGCGACGTCATCGCGCCGAGATCGTCGTACCCATAGGTGACCGTCCCCGTCCCGTCGGTGCGGGTCTTCGTACGGCCGAAAGCGTCGTAGGTGTAGGAGACATCAGGGGTGCTGTCCGAGTAGTCGACCTTCGTCACGCGGTCGGCGTCGTCGTACGTCGTTGTGGTCGTGAGGCCCCGGCCGTCCGTGGCAACGGCCAGGCGGCCCCAGGCGTCGTACGTGTACGACTGGGACTTGAGCGAGCCGCCGGCCGGGTCGACCTTGGTGAGCTGCTTGTCGCCGTCGTACGTGTACGACGTGTCCGTGCTGTTGCCGGGGTCGGTGCTGGTCTTGACGGTGCCGTCGTCGTTGTAGTCGACCTTCGCCTCGGCCGCCTCCGCGTTGCTCGAGGAGGCCAGGTTCCCCGCGCCGTTGTAGGAGTAGGCGGACTTGTTCGACTGCCCGTCCGTCGATTCCGAGGGCGAGAACTTCGAGCCCGCCGCCGTGTTGCCGTACGCGGCGGAGAACGTCGAGCCGTCCGCACCCTGCGACTTGGTCAGCGATTCGCCGTCGTTGGCGCCGAAGGTGTTCGTGGTCGTGCCCGCGCTCGCGCCCGAGCCGTCCGTCGAGGAGGCGGTGTCGAAGTTCGCCGTGTACGTCTTCGAGCGCTCCCGGCCCTCCGCGTCCGTCGCCTTCGCCACCCGCGCCGAGTTGTTGTCGGTCAGCTCGTAGGTGGTGTGCGGAACGGCGGTCACGGTCTTCGTCTGGTCGGTGTTGGGGGACGCCATCACCGTCTTGTCCGGGTCCGCGTAGGACAGGCGGGTGACGGAGTCTCCGGGCGAGCCGGCGGCCTTGTTCTCCTGGGTGATCTTCGTGGCGCCGATCGCGCCGATCTCGAAACGCGTCACCCCACCCCCGGGATTGGTCACCGAGGTCATCTTGTGCCCGGTGTAGGTGAAGCTGGTGGTGCGGCCCAGGGTGTCCTTGATCGACACCAGGTCTCCGGCAGCATCGACGGTGTAGGTGACGGAGCGCTTCTTGCCGTCCGAGGCGGTCTGCGTCAGCGTCGTGACCCGCCCGTTCGCCGAGGCGTACACGGCCGTGCGCTGCGTCTTGGTGCCGCGGGTGGTGACGATGGTGTCGGGCAGGTCGCCGTTCCACGAGAGCGTGGTGGCGTTGTCGTTGCGGTCGGTGATCTTCGTCAGCTTGCCCGCGCTGGTGAAGGTCTGCTTCGACTGGGAGCCGTGGTCGGTGAGGGTGTAGGTGCCGTCGTTGTTCTTCTTCAGGTCGGCCTTGAACCCGCCCGGCGTCGTGAACCCGCTGCCCGACTTCACGAACAGGCCGGTGATCCCGCCCTGGCCGTAGTAGGTGACCGAGCCGTCCCCGCGTTCCTTCAGTTCGACCTCGTAGGGGGTCAGCCGCCACCCGTACCCCAGTGGCGACTTCGCCGAGGTCGCATCCGTGCCGATCGCCGCACTGTTGTACGCCGCCCCCAGGCCCACGTCACCACTGACCCCCGGCAAGGTCAGCCCGGAGGCGTTGACCAGAAGATTGCCCGAGCCGACATCGACCTGCGCGGCCGTCGAGTCGCCCGTCGAGAACTGCAGGCGCGTGGCCCCGGGCCTCTCGCCCGCGCCCGTCATCGGGCTGACCCGGGTGGTCTGGAGGGGGGAGAGGTCGGAGCAGTCGTCGTCGACGCAGGCCTTGACCTGCCAGGTGAACTGCGTCCCGATCCGCATGTCGGGCAGCTTCAGCCGTGCTACCTCACCCGAATCGACCGTCACCTCCTTGCCGTCCGCGAGGTCGTTGTCACCGTTGGCCGCATATGTGCCGGCGTAGAACTTCGCCGTCACCTTCCCGCTCCCCGACGGCGCCACCACCTTCGCCGTCACGTACGGCGCCGTGCTCTCCGTCAGCGCCACCAGCTGCGACGGAGCGTCAGGAGCCGCCGCGTACGCGGCCGGCATTCCCCACACCGCCACGGCCGACACAACAGCCGTCGCGATCCCCACCTGAACCGAGCGTCTGCGGACGCTGGATGAAGACATGTGTCCCCCACATGAACAAGGCGCACCGCGCTAGTGCGCTCACGCATCGTCAGCCACCAGGCTTCACGAAAGGAACACAAAACCTCAGACAACCACGGACAGTAAGCGTCACTCCAGAGCGTGATGTAACGGAATTTTCATCCAGGAACACCACCAAACAAAGGTTTGATCGACTTCTAGCCTTTGTTTCCGAGATGCATGGCCACCGCTCCATGCATCGCAAGGTTCAGCCACAGTCGTGACATGTGCCATAGGCATATGTCTGAGTGGCCGGGCAATACGAGGGTTTTCACTCACACCATCTCCACCGTTCTTCACTCAGAAAACACAATTTCGCCGCACTCGGTGTCGTCGAGCGCACAGATCACGGAGCCCGCTCCATGCCCAGCCTTCACACCCTCGCCCTCGCTTTCGGCCTCTGGGGCCTCACCGCCTGCGTCGTGGGACTGCTGCTCGCCACCGCCATCCGCCACCACCAACACCCCCGAACCAGCCCCGCCACCCATCCCCACACCCTCCAACCCGAGCGTGACGACACCCTGAACGACCCACCCGCCACCGCCGCCTGACCCGGCTGCACTCCCACACCGCCGCCCCGCGGCTGCGCCTACGCGGGGGCTACTGGCTTGCATCGAGCCGCCCCTTGTCACCGCTGTTTCCGCGCTCTCCTGTTGGGCCCCTCCCTGCGGGAACGTGTCGAAGCTCGCGGAGCCGTGCTCGGGGTTGTTCGCAGGGCGCCGGGGTACCACGGCGGCGGGCAGTACGGTGATCGGACCAGAGAACGAGACGACGGGAGCGCCGGTCGGGTCCATGGTCGCTTTGGCGACGGTTCTCGAGCCGAGCTTGCCCGCAGTATGTCTCGTGACTCGGCGTCCCGCTGAGGGCACACGCCCGCCCGGGGGGCAGAGGTCGTGTGCGTCGGTGGTGACGGGTCGCAAGCGCATGCTGAGCATCTGGCGGATGCCATGCCGTCCCGTCATCACGCTCCGCGCAAGCCATGCGGCATGTGAGCCCGCATGCCTACATCTCCCCGGCGAGCGCCTCCCGTGCCTCTTCGGGGCCGGACCGGCTGCGCAGGGCGTCGCTGAGGCCGGTGACCTCGAGCAGGCGCAGTACTGCGCCACCAGCGCCGGCCAGGGCGACGGGGCGGCGTGCACGGGTTTGGAGGAGGAGATTGAGGGTCTGGGAGTCGGCGAAGGTGACCTCGCTCAGGTCGAAGACGACAGGTCCTCCGAAGCGGCTCAGGGCATCGTCCACTGCTTCCTCCACGTCCTCGGCGCTGTCCATGTCGATGTCCCCGCCCAGAGCGATGAGCCACACGCCCTGCCACAGCGTGCTGCGCAGGACCGGGTGACCCGCTCTCCTTCCAACATTTGTCATGCGGCAACTATCCAGGGCCCCTCTGACAATGCCGCCCCCGGGTGTCCCTCCGGGCAACGCACACGCTCAGGGGTATCCGTTCGCGGACAGAGGGTAGGCGCGAGCTATCCGAAAAGAGGAGCAAGGGTGCTTTCCCTGGAGTCCGCTGAACTCACCGCCGTTGACGCGCGACTCCTGGCACAGACGTACGCGGCCGCCCACTGCCCGCGCGTGGACCGTGCCGCGGTGGCCCTGGTCGTGGCCGAGCTGCTCGCGAACGCCGAACGTCACACCGCTGGGAGCTGGCGGCTCGTGGTCAGCCACAGCACTCGCCTGCTGAGCATCGCCGTCCACGACCTGGGCCGTCTTCTCCCTCTACCTGGCAAAGTGGCGTTCGACGGCACCGGGCAATTCGGTCTGCGCATCATCCGCGGTCTCAGCGATCACTTCTCCGTCCACTCCGGCCCGACGGGAAAGACCGTCACCGCACAGTGGCACCTCGCCACCCTCTGAACCGTCCCGCAGCGCGCCGCGCTCACGCCTGGCCCGTACACGGGCACCGGCCGGTGCGGGCAGCAGTGCCGCCGCCCGCACCGGAGCCTTCCAACGGCACAGGCTTTCCTCCTCGGCAAGCAGGAGGCTCACCGGGAAGCCGCGCCTGTCAAGCGCCGTCACGTAGACGCCGACCAGGCTGCACGCCTGGCACACTCCCCGCGCCTGCAGATGGCGCGCTACCTCGCCGCAGAGCCGAGGCGTTCGCGGCCTCGATGATCTGGGCTTGCGCAGGCGGGTCTCGGTGTTCCAGAGGGGTGTGCGCGGGCTCAGCGTCAGGCATCCGGTGGTCGCGTCGTAGCCGAGGGCGGCGACGTTCTAGGCCGGTCGGGCGCGATCACCGCCCAGCGCTCGTGGAGCGTGGCACCGGCAGCAGGGAGCTCCCCGGCGCGCTCGCCGCGCGCGAGCCCGCACCGCCGCCGCGCGCGAGCCCGCACCGCCGCCGCGCGCGAGCCCGCACCGCCGCCGCGCGCGAGCCCGCACCGCCGCCGCGCGCGAGCCCGCACCGCCGCCGCGCGCGAGCCCGCACCGCCGCCGCGCGCGAGCCCGCACCGCCGCCGCGCGGCTTCGCCGGCGCGGCGGCTCGACGGCTGCTGGCTCGGGCGGTAACGGCCCCCTCGTCACCGCGGTCAGGCCACCGTCCTTGCTCAGCGGGCCAGTTCGACCTTGATCGGCACGTTCGGGCAGTCCCCCGCCACGCGCTCCAGGGTCGCCTTCTCGGAGGTATCGGCCGACAGGCCCCACCTGGTCTTCACAGTGGTCCAGGTCGTGACGTAGGTGCAGCGGTAGGAGGCGGCCGGTGGCATCCAGGTGGCCGGGTCCTGGTCGGCCTTGCTGCGGTTCGTCTTCGCTGAGACCGCGATCAAGCTGCGGTCGTCGCCAAGGTCGTTCGCGTACCGCTCGCGGTCCTTCGCGCTCCACTCGGAGGCGCCGCTGTCCCAGGCTTCGGCGAGGGGGACGAAGTGGTCGATGTCGAGACCGCCGGGCCCGGTGATGGTGGTGTCGTCGTAGGCGGAGTGCCATGTGCCGCCGCTCAGCTTGCACCGGGCGCCTTCCTCGGGCGCGGTGACGGCCTCTGCGAGCAGGACCTCGTTGCGCGTGGTGCACCCGTCGCGGTCTTCGTCGATCCAGTGCTTGAACTTTGTCCGCTCGTAGCCGGTGCGCTTCTCGGCCCGGGTGTCGAGGGCGGCGATGGCCTTGCGGAGCGGGAGGGTCACGGTGTCGCCGGGAGCGGCTGGAAGGTCGGCGGCGGCCGCGGTGGGGGCGAGCGCGGTGCTGAGAGCGAGCGCGGTGAGGGCGGCGGGGATGGTGCGGGACAGGCGCAAGACGTCCTCCGAAGATCACGACAGGTCGTGATCTTCCTACCGGGAGAACACAGCGCCTCATGGGCGTAGGAGCGCCCCCGTCACCCTGGAGAGCGGTAAGTCGTACCAGCGCGGGACGTCAAATACGCGATGGGAATGGAGACGGACCGGCTTCAGCATGGTCGCAGCCCAAGAACACCGGGTGACCTCTGCGCGAGCGGAGCCGGCCCGGAGAGCAGCGGCGCAGGCCCTCGGCAGGACTGCGCCTCCCTTCCGGGTCACGCGCGAGCAGAGGAAGAGCACACCTCCCTCCTCCCAGAGGGAGGTGTCACCGGGCCGGGCCCTGACCCGCGAGCTCCTGACCTGCGATACCGCGCCGCAGTCCGGACGAGCCGGGCAACTCCTTGCGCCACCTCATGAGCAACCACCCGAGCAACCGGTTGAGCAACGTGCTGGGCATCGTCTTGAGCAACCGGCCGACCGGGCAGAGCAACCTTCTGCGCAACCGCCTGACCGTCCCCGCTGGGTCAGACCCTGGGGCAGGACTCGGCGGCGAGCTCGCGCGCCTGCAAGGCGCTCGGAACGGTCGGCTTGCCCTTTTCGGTTGCCGGTGTGGGCGAGGGGCCGTCAGGTGCCGTACTCGTCCCGGACGCGGGTCGCGGGGACCGGCCGCTCGGCGGGCGGGGAGACGGCGCGCGCAAGGGGTGGCTTTTCGGCGTGTGGCGTCGCAGGATGCCAGCTCCGGCAGGTGCCTGAGCCAGCAGGAGGGGAGCGGACGGTGCGCGCTGACATCGGGTGGGGCTGACCCACCGGTCGAACAGGACCGAGAGCCTGGCAGTGCGGGGCGAGGGAAAGGGGGTGGGCGCGTGAGGAGCGGTGACGTGGGCTGGGGCTGAGCACCCGCCGGGTACAGGGACAACGCGAGTGCCGCGACGGGGAGGAGGTGCCGTGGAGTGTGATCTCGGCTGGGGGTGGGTGTCGTGCGTGGCGGCGTGGGTGGGGTGAGGGTGGGGGGATGGAGTATCCGGTGCGGGTCGGGCTTGCCCGCGCGGCCGCCGCGCTCCCGGCCGGCGACGGGTGGTGGTACGAGCCGAAGTACGACGGCGACCGGTGCGTCCTGTGGCGGCTCGACACTGTCCGCCTCCAGTCCCGTACGAGCAGGGACATCACCGCCGCCTGGCCCGACCTCACCACCCCCGCCACGGACCTGCCGCGCGGAACCGTCCTCGACGGCGAAATCGTCATCTACCGCGACGGCATGCTCGACTTCGGCGCCGTACGGGCCCGGTCCTCCAGCCGCGGGCGGCGCCTGCAGGACCTCGTCACCCGCCACCCCGCCCACTACGCCGCCTTCGACGTCCTCATGCACCAGGGCCAGGACGTGCGGGCCCTGCCGTACGAGGCGCGACGCGCCCTGCTCCTGACCGTCCTCGAGCCGCTCGGGCCCCCGCTCCAGGCCACCCCCGCCACCGACGACCACGACGTCGCGACCGTGTGGATGACGAGCCTGCGCCCCCAGGGCATCGAGGGGATCGTCGCCAAACGCGGCACAAGCCCGTACCCGGTGGGCCGCCGCGAGTGGGTGAAGGTGCGTCACGCCGACACCGTCGACGGCGTCGTCACCGGCTACCAGGGCCTGCCCTCACGGCCCTCGCACCTCTTCGTCCTCCTGGCCGACGGGCGGACCGTACGCTCGCAGCACCTCCCCGCCGCGCTCGCCGCCGAACTCGGCCACCACCTGCCCGGGCACGACACCGGCACCACCCACGACCCCGACACCGGCCCCCTCCACCTCACCGACGCCGCACTCGAGGTGGAGGTCCTCGCGGGCTCCACCCGGCACGCCACCGCCACCGTCACCCGCCTGCGCACCTGACCCACAGCAGCCGGGTCCGTACGTCTTCGGCAGAGGCGGGCGAGTACCCGCGGGACGCGGGAAGCGGGGTGCCGGGTTGCTGCGTCGGCGTGCCCTCACCGGCGCCGGCCGCCGGGCCGGAGCGTCGCGTCGTGAGGAGAGGTCGCGCTCGCCTCAAGGAGTAAGGGTCGGGACCGGCCAACGCCCCTGGGGCGTGGGGTTCTTCTTCACGTTTCCTCCCCCAGGTTCAGCTGGTCCGTATGGCAGAGTAGGCCAGCTGGTAATACTACGATCGCATCGTCTTGTGTGGGGGTTTCATGCGTATCCGTACCGCTGCGGCATCTGCCGTACTCACTGTCGCAGCCGTGATGGGGATGGCGGCCTGCTCCTCGTCGGAAGCGGCCAGCACTGGGGGACCCGCCAATCCAGCCGCTTCGGCGAAGCCTGCCTCCGACAAGGGCTCCGGGAACGCGGACCCCGCGGGCGGAGGTCAGACTTCCACCACACCGGCCAGTGCGGACCCGTCGGACTGCGCTGCCGCCGACAAGCCGGAGTGCGTGGTCGACATCGGGTCCATCGAGATGGAAGAAGGCAAGCTCGCTGACGGGCCGCCCCAGACGCGCTGAGACGGCGCAGGAAGAGTCCTGGCTGCGCGCCCGCGAGATCGGTGACACAGACCCGCCGCCGTGGCGGCGACCACCCGCCCGCCGGTCCAACGGACGCAACGGCACGCCTGACTCGCCGATGGTCGTGGTCCGGCCGCACTCCCGGCCGGACCACAGCGTGAATTGCTGGTCAGTCAGTCACTGGCCGTCGACCGGGATCCAGCTGGACTTCGCCTCAGGCTGGTAGTACTTGCCCGTGGGCTTGTCGTAGCGGAGGACCTTGAGGTAGACGTTGCCGTCCTCCCGGTAATTCTTGTTGCACTTGACCCAGGTGTTCGCCCCTGTGCTGTTGTAACAGCCGAAGGGCTCGCGACCGTAGTCGGTGTAGACGATGGTGACAGAGGACCGGCCGTCCGCCTGCGTGTCACCGGAGAAGACGACGTCACCGTAGGGCTGGAAGCAGCCCTGAGAACCAATGGTCACCGTCAATCCGAGACAGACACGGTCCACCGCGGCCGCCTTCGAGAGCCCTGTGGAAGGCTCCTCGCCCGGCGCTACGGGCGTGCCCTCGACCATCTCGATGTCGGCCGGGAGGGTCACTTCCACCATCCCCGGCGGCGCCTCGTCAGCCACCGCCGGCGACACGGTCAGGACAGAAAAAGCGAGTGCCGCCGCACCCGACAGAACGCTCCACCGAGCTCGCTTGCTTGCACGCATACCTGCTACCCCACCCCTGGCCCTCACGGACCGTAACTCCATCTGTGAATAAGATGTGATGGTAATGGATCTCTGAGGTAGAAGAAACGCGAGATCAATGCCTACCGTCACCCGTCCTGGCCCGGCGCCAGGCCCCTGACCCTCGCCGATGCCGCAGTCACGGTGGAGGCGCTCATGCCCCCCACACACACGCCACCCTCACCGTCAGCCGCCTGCGCGCCTGACCCGACAACACCAAGTGGGCCGCTTCGGGAGGGGCGGGCGAGTACCCGCGGGTCGCGGGGAGCAGGGTGCCGGGCCGCTGCACCCGTGCACCCCGCGAGCGCCCTCACCCGCACCGGCCCCCGGGCGGATCGTCACTTTCATGGGCGAGGACGACGACAGCGGCGGGATGGAGCCGGGCGGGCCCGAGGATCCGGACTACCTGGTGGGCGAGCGCACCAGCCGCCCCACCGCGGCAGAGCGGCGGGAGGAGGCGGAGGGGCTGTCCCGGCCGCTCGGCGACCCGGACGAGGCCGCGCACCGCTCCGCGCGCGGGCCCGCCCCCGGGCCGGTAGCGGGGAGAGAGGTGCGCGTTCCCGTCCAGCCCGGCCCGCAGGACCGCGAGCAGTTGCCCCGCCCCACCGAGCCCGCGCCCCAGGCCTCGCCCACGCCCGCATCGGGCTCGGCCGAGGAGGGCGGCGCCGGGACGTCACCGCGCCCGCACGGCCCGCAGGAGCCGTCGGCGCAGGCCGGAGGGTGAGTGCGCTCACCTGCCCGCTCCCTGGCCCTGCGACCACGCCGCATGAAAAGCTGCAGGCCACATCTACTCTCTGGCCGCAGCGAAGCGAGGCGCGCATGAGGACCACCCGGCAACAGCGGCGCCGCTCGCGCGCGCTCTTCCGCAGCGCCCGCTCGGCGGTGAAAGGACTGCGCCTGCCCGAGGGGGCCGGCCTCGAGGAGGCGGCCGTGCGCGTCGCCCTGCACATCGGCAGGCCCCTGGCTCTCCTGCCCGCTGAGGAGCTGCCCCTCAACGGCGCCCTGACTCGCGCCATGGACGGCACCCTCGCCGTCCGCGTCCCCGTCCGCGGCGCGTTTCGGGAGCAGCCGGATACCTATCTCGTGCACCTGGCCTGCCGGGGCCTGGCCCGCGCCCTCCTCGGCGTTCCCGGGGATCCCCGTGCGGGCATCGACTACCGCACCGAGCCGGAGCGGCTCGTCGAGCTGACCGCCACCGAACTCGGCGTGCGCCTGCGGCCCGCCACCGCCGACGCACACGGCCTCTGACCCGCGCGGGCGGGGGTGTGCCTCAGCGGGTCGCGTTGGGCAGCGCGCGCCCGCACACCATCGCGTCCATCTGTCACATCATCTACTTGAGCCCTCAACGTACCGCCGCCGCGCCGCGCGGGCCCGTACCGCCGCCGCGCCGCGCGGGCCCGTACCGCCGCCGCGCCGCGCGGGCCCGTACCGCCGCCGCGCCGCGCGGGCCCGTACCGCCGCCGCGGAGCTCGTCCATGACGGCGGCGACTTCGTCCGTGCGGCGGGGTTCACGGTCCAGGAGACCTGGCACATCCCGGCCTCCACGATCAGGGCGCTCAGCTCGCGGATGCGGCCGCACCCCTGGCACAGCCCAGCCGCATCAGCGCGCCCGCGGTCCGTGCACGGCAGGGCTTGTCGGACACGCTCGCGGGCGGCAGCCTCCTCCCGCTCGCGAGCGGCTCGTTCCCGTGCGGCGGCACGCATGCGGTCGCTGCGCGCGCTGGGCGGCATGGCGCCGCTGCCGGCCCGCGGCCTCGTGCTCGGTGCGCGCGCAGCCGCTCCTCGAGGACGCGCTGGCGCTCGGCGGTGGGGAGGTCGGCTGCTCCTGGTCGAGCTCGGCACCGAGGCGGGAGCGGTGCGCGCGGCGGACGTGGATCACGTTGCCGCAGCTCTCGCAGGGCTGGTTGGTGTCCAGGCTGATCCCGTCGTCGCACCGCAGGTCCGAGCAGGCCGGGCGAGGCTGCGGTGCAGCAACCACGGGTAGGGCTGGCGGATCATCACCAGGCCCCGGCTCCGCGCGATCCGGGTCGTCGCCAGTGGAGCGCCGGTACGTAGGGATGTCGTTGCGTGAACCGATGCTGCGTCTGTGGAGCATGCCTCGCAGTGTGCTTGCCCCACCCGCGTGAGCTGGGCTTTTCGCTCCCTGAGTGAGCGAGCAGGTGTGACCGAACAGCCGCCCTGGATGTCAGTGCTGGCTGCTTACATGATCCCATGGACACCGTGCACACGACCGCTGCCCTCCTCCCGGACCCCGCCGAACTCCGCGCGCACCTGCGCGCGCTGGCAGTGCTGGACCAGGCGATCTGCCGCGACCCGCGGTTCCCCCGCTATTCCTTCTCCACCACCTGGGGGCCTGGGACGGAGGCGGCCTTGATGGACAACGGCTCGGGTGACGACTTCTCCGTCCTCTTCACCCCGGTCGGTGTGCTCGTCCGCGGCTTCGACCACGAGTCGGAGATGAGCCCGTACGCCACGGACGACGAACAGGTCTGGCCCGGTGTCATCGACGAGGTGCCCGCCGCGCTGCGCCCGCTCCTGGACGACCCGACCTTCGTCGACGAGGGCCTCGGCGCCCCGCGGGTCACCGCCTGCCTGTGGTGGGAGACCGGCGCCAACGCCTGGCGCACCGGCTCGGGCATCGAGTTCCCCTCGGGCAACCCGGACCCGGACGGCTCCGGACACCTCTTCCACCTCCTCACCGACCGCTCCCCCGAGGCCGCCCAGTCCCACTTCGAGGAGGCCTACGGGCGGCCCGTCCCCCTCGACACCGTCCGCCACGTCCTCGCGGGCCATCCCCTGGCCCCCGAAGCCGCCCGCGGCCTCAACCCGGCCGCCCTCTCCGACGAGGCACTGCTCGGCCGGATCGCCGCCAACCCCGAGGTCGGGGCCTACCTCGCCCGCGACGGCGAGTTCGACCTCACGCGGACCGACCCCATCGAGCCGATCACCCTGCCCGGCGGTCTCCCGGTGGAGCCCGTGGCCGGCTGCAGCGCGGGAGGCACCCACTACCTCTGCGGCCCGGCTGGCTCCGACCGCGTCCGCCCCGTCCTCTACACCGACTCCGAGGGCCAGGCTTCCCTCATCGCGGAATCCCTCGCCGAGGCCCTGACCCTGGCCATCGCCCTTCCCTCCTGGCACGACGCCCTGGCCGGCGTTCGTCCCCCCGCGCTCAACACCGACTACCTTGAGGACAACCCGGACCACCCCGAGGTCCGCGACCGCCTCCTCGCCGCCCTCCGCCTACCCCCGGCCACCGAGCCCGAGGTCCTGACCCGCCTCCTCACCACGGCCGCCCGCACCGTCCCGGACGGCTACCTCCCTTCGGTCGAAGGCGACGAAGACACCACCTTCGAACCGATGCTCCGTCTACCGACCGAGTAGGACAGCCCCACCGCGCGCCGCCTTCCAGATGCCACGCACCGCCACGGCGACGCCATGACGGTCTGCCCTCGCGCACCTGCCCAGGGAACTGTTCGGAGGCGGGCGACTCGGTGAACTGGTGGGGACCACGCTGTCGGGTGAGACCGGCCGAGTTGACGGGCGCTCTCCAGACGCTGTCCCGTGTGTACAGCTCCCGCCGTCCTCTGCCGCCGTTGCCTCTCCCACGCACATCCCCTCCGTCGGCGGCCGGTCCACTGGTGGACGGAACACCTGGAGTCAACTTCCGCAATAGGCTCTGGACCGTGACGCACCCGCTCCCTTCAAAGGTCTTGAAAGACTTCCTCCAGTTGCTCCGCCCAGGCGATGTAGTGGCTGGGATGGTAAGCCGGGTCGAGACCTTTGGCGTGTTCGTCGATCTCGACGGAGCGCCGGAGACTTCGGTCGGGTTCATTCCTCCGCCCGAGGTTTCGTGGCAATGGATCTCCTCTGCCCATGAAGTGGTATCGCTGGGGCAGCGTGTGAGTGCTGAGGTTCTGGCCCTGGACACCGAGTTGCATGGGCAGGCTGTGCTGTCCTTGGCCGCCCTGCAGGAAAATCCATGGCTGGTCTGGGCTGAGCGCGTGGGCAGCATTGTCAGTGGTCGGGTCACCAAGGTCGTGCCGTTCGGCGCCTTCGTGGATCTTGGTAATGGGATTGCAGGGCTGATTCACAGCTCCGAACTGCTCGCAGCAGAGCCTGCCAGGGAAATTCGTGTGGGTGATGCGATGACCGCGCGGATCGCCGTGGCCGACCCGCCGATGCGGCGCATTCGTCTGTCGCTCAACGGAGTAGGCCACGGCGCAGCAGCCGACTGGCCCGGTCAGCTCGGCGGGTGACCTCCGCGCGAGCGGAGCGGACCCCACGAGGGCAAGGGCCGCCTCGCGCGGCGCCGTTTGACCTCCGCGCGCGCGAGGGTAGGCCCCCGCGCTACGGACAGGTGTTGGTGCTCGTCTACCGGTACATCGAGCAGGTGAATCGCAACCGGAGCGTCCGGATGGTCGTGTACCTCGTGGATCTTGGCGAGGGGGCCCTCCCGGTGAACGCGGCGAAAAACCTCCTGCTGGAGGAGGCGAGCGGTGGCGAGGAGGCGGCGAAGGCGGCATGGCAGGACGCGGGCCTGCCCGAAGCGGGCGTGGTGACGTACGCGGAGTTGGACCGGGCGCGCGGCAGACTCCGCTGACCCGGCGACCAAGCTGGAAGCGGCGGTCGTTCTCGAGGTCGGCCGTTAAAGTTCCTGTGTGGCTATCACCTCTCACCCCCCTCTGGTTCTCCGTCTGGTCGTGACGGGGGGAGGCACGGGCGGGCATACCTACCCGGCCCTGACCGCTGTGCGTACGTTGCGGGAGCTGTTGAGGGCGCGGGGGCGTTCTCTCGATGTGCTGTGGATCGGCAGCGCCGACAGTTTGGAGGCGCGTGTTGCCGAGGCAGAGGGGATCGCGTTCACGGCGGTGGCCACGGGGAAGGTGAGGCGCTCGTCGAATCCGTTGAGGATGGTCTCGCCTGCGAATGTGCGGGACATGGCGCGCGTTCCGCTCGGTGTGGCGCAGGCGCGCAAGGCGGTCGCGGGTTTCCGGCCACATGTGGTGCTCGCGACGGGCGGGTACGTGGCTGTGCCGACGGGGCTCGCTGCCCGGATGTGCAGGGTTCCGCTTGTGCTGCATGAGCAGACGGTGCGGCTGGGGCTGGCCAACCGGAGGCTCGCGGGGAGCGCCTCTCGGATCGCGGTCTCCTCGGAGTCGACGCTGCCGCTTCTGCCGGAGAGTGTGCGCTCTCTCGCGGTGGTCACGGGAAATCCGGTGCGTCCAGAGGTGCTGACCGGGCATCCGGGCAAGGCCGTGGCGGCCCTGGGGCTGGGCTTCGATCTGGCCCTGCCCACGGTCTACGTCACGGGCGGGGCGCAGGGCTCGCAGCAGATCAACGAGGTCGTCGGCGGGGAGCTGCCGTGGCTCTTGGAGCGGGCCAACGTGGTGCACCAGTGTGGTCCTGCGCATTACGAGTCGCTGGCCGCGCGTGCGGCGACGCTTCCTGCTCACCTGGCGGTCCGCTACCACGTGACGCCCTTTGTCGGCGCGGAGCTGCCCGATGTGCTGGCCTTGGCCTCCGTGGTGATCTCGCGCAGTGGCGCGGGGACGCTCGCCGAGCTGACTGCCCTGGGCAAGCCGGCGGTCTTCATTCCACTCGCGTCGGCGGCCGGGAATGAGCAGGCCCACAATGCCCGGCACCTGGAGGAGTCCGGCGCGGCCGTCGCGCTCGTGGGAGAGGTCGGCGGGGAACGGCTCCGCGCGGCGGTGGCCCCCCTGCTGGAAGATCCTTTGCGCAGGGAGGCCATGGCTGTGGCGGCACGGGCTCAGGGTCGCCCGGATGCGGCGGACAGGCTGGTGGACGTGCTGCTGACCGCCGCATCGGAATGAGTGTCCGCCGCGGCCTAGGCCTGGGGAGTGATGGTTGTCGCTTCGAGCGCGGCGCGTAGGGCGTGCACGACGAGGGCGATGTCGGCCTCGGTGAGGTGCTGGTGGAAGGGCAGGCTCAGGATCTCCTCGCCGGCCTGTTCGGTTGCGGGCAGCGACCGGCTCCAGGGTGCGAAGGCGGGCTGGAGATGGTTGGGCGGGTAGTGCACGCCGACGCCGATGTGCGCCTTGCGCAGGTGTGCGAAGACTTCGTCCCGTCGCGGTACGCGGATCTGGCACAGGTGCGGGACGGCGCGGTCGGCGCCGACGTCGATGAGGGGCACGTCGCGAAGGCCGGAGAGGGCGGTGCGGTAGGCGCGCCAGAGGCGGCGCCGGGTGACGGCGGTCTCGTCGAAGTGGTCGAGCTGGGCGAGGCCGATCGCGGCGTTGAGCGCCGAGAGCGGGTAGCGCAGTCCGAAGCCGCCTACCTGGTAGGTGGTGGTCTCGGCGCGTTCGCTCTGGGACTGTTCGATTCCCAGCAGTCTCAGGCGGCGGAGGGTGTGCGCTTCGTCGGGGGTGCGGGGAATGACGGCGCCGCCCTGGCCGCAGGTCAGGTTCTTGATGGCGCCGAAGGAGAAGCAGGTCAGCACTGAGTTGTCGCTGCCGACGAATCCGGTGCCGTCGGGGTTGCGGGAGCCGAAGGCGTGCGCGGCGTCCTCGATGACCGTGATGCCGCGGTGGGCGAGGTCCTCGCGGATCGGGGTGAGGTCGATGGCCCGGCCGCCGAAGAGCACCGGCATCACAGCGGTTGTGGCGTCGGTGATCGCTTCTTTGATCAGGTCCGGGGTGACGCACAGGGTGGTGGCGTCGATGTCGATGAACCGTGGGGTCGCGCCGACGGCGAGGATGGTCTGCACGGTGGCGCAGAACGTCATGGACGGCACGATCACCTCGGCGCCGGGCTGGACGCCGGCCGCGACGAGCGCCGTGTGGAGCGCGGCGGTCCCGGAGGTCACGGCGACGGCGTCGGGTACGCGGAGGTAGTGCGCGAGCCTGCGCTCGAACTCTTCGGTGACGTCGGTGTGCCCGTACTGGCCGCTCTCCAGGACGCGGGCGACGGAGGACGCCTCGTCGCCGTAGAGGAAGGGGCTGGCATTGCGCCTGATGTCGGTGCTCGACGAGTAGCTCACGATCCCTCCTTGGGGCGGATGATCGGCCTGAGCAGGGTGCTCGCGCTTTCCAGGGCCGCGAGCGCTTGGGCTTCCGTGGCGCCTGCGGCGACGATCATGCCGATCTTGTGGCCGGACTGGTCGTGGGGGCGTACGAGATCGCCCGGCTTGGCGTATATCTCGATATCGGTGATGCCGGGGACACCGCGGGCTTCGGCGATGCCTTCCCACGTGATCAGTTCGCCTTCCGTGGCGTGCGGCGAGCCGATCAGCTCCAGGGCCGCGTGCGCGGCGCGCGTGGGTGTCAGGTGGTCGTGGAAGGCTTGTCCGAGGGCGAGGGAGATGAGCGCCCGTACGACGTCGATGCCGTACGCGGCAGCGAGCAGTCGCGGGATGCCGTCTCCTCCGAGGCGTGCGTTGGCCTCGATGACGTGCTCTTGGCCGTCCGGGCCGAGGACCATGTCGAAGTTCGCCGGCCCGTTGTCGATGCCGAGCGCACGGCACAGTCGCTCGGCGGTGGCTTCGAGGTGGCGTTGGGCGGGTGGCGCGAGCTGCGCGGTGCGCATTCGCCGGAGGACGAAGCCCCCGTCGATGAAGTCCTCATCCTTGATGGAGGTCATCACGGCCCTGCCGTCGCGCATGAACACATCGACGGTCACGGGGCGTCCCGGGACGAACTCCTCGGCGATCACGGTGCGGGAGGCGGAGTACGAGCGGGCGTACGCGACAGCACCGGAAAGCTCCTCTGGCGCGTCGATCTGGGTCACGCCCTTGCTGCCCGACCCGTCCGTGGGCTTGATCATGAGCGGGAAGCGCAACCCTGCTGCCTTCGCGACGACTTCTTCCTCGTCCTCCGACGCGATCCACCCGTATCCGCTCACCCCGCAGGACGCGGTGATCGCGTGGAAGGCTCCCTTGTCACCGGCGGCGAGCGCGCCCTCCGGGTACACGTAGGGGGCGCAGTAGCGCTGGCTCAGGGTGTGCCAGGTGGCCAGGGCGGCGTCGCTCGCGCCTCCCACGATCCCGGCGGGACGGACGTCGCCTAGCGCGTCGGCGATGGCGTCGGCGTCCCGCGTCGAGATGATCATCGTGGCGTCGGCGAAGGGGAGAGCGGGAGCCTCGCTCAGCATGTCGACCGCGATGGTCGGGACTCCTCTGCGCCGGGCCTCCTGGTAGAGCGGGATCGTCTCCTCCGAGGCACCCAGAACGAGCAGTGCGTCGTGTGGCCAGTTCTCAGGCATGCGGGCTTCCCTTTCCGGAAGGGATGGTGCGGGCGAGGGGGACGGCGGGGATCTTGCCGCGTGCGATGGGCGCCCACCGGTCGGGGTTTCGGCGGTACCACTCCGCAGTCTCGGCGAGCCCGTCCTCTAGGCGGCGCTTGGGCCGGTAGCCGAGCTGGTCGCGGGCCTTGGCCCAGTCGATCGAGTAGCGGATGTCGTTGGCCGGGCGGTCGGGGATGTAGGTGACGGCGTCCCACGTCGCGCCGCACACGGCGAGCAGGTATCCGGTCAGGTCCTTGCTCGACAGGTCGGCTCCGCCACCGAGGTTGTAGACCTCGCCGGGCTTACCGTCGCGCAGGACGGCCTCGATCCCGGCGCAGTTGTCCTCGACGTGCAGCCAGTTGCGCACATGCTGGCCCCGGTCGTGCAAGGTCACCGGCATCCCCCGCAGGAGCCGGGTGAGGAACAGGGGAATGATCTTCTCGGGGTACTGGTACGGCCCGTAGTTGTTGCTGCTGCGCGTCACACACACAGGGAGTCCGAGGGTCTGGTAGGCGCCGAGCGCTACCAGGTCACCGGCAGCCTTGGAGACGGCGTAGGGGACGGAGGGGCGGAGCGCCGCCTGCTCGGTGGCGCTCCCCTGGACGAGCGGGCCGTAGACCTCGTCGGTCGAGACGTGGACGAACTTGCCGATGGTGTGGCGGTGAGCGGCGTCTACGAGCACTTGCGTCCCGAGGGCGTTCGTGGACAGGAACTCTCTCGCCGCTCCGTAGGAGCGGCCGACGTGGGATTCCGCGGCGAAGTGCACGACGGCGGTGGGGCCGGACGCCATGACGTCGTTCACGAGGTCGGCGTCCTGCACATTGCCGTGGACGAAGCGCAGCTTGTCGGAGAAGAAGGCCGTGCCGAGGTTCTCGACATGACCGGCATAGGTGAGGGCGTCGAGCACGGTGACGCGGGCCACGTCTTCAGCCGTGATGAGCCTCTTCACGAAGTGCGAGCCGATGAAGCCGGCGCCGCCTGTGACGAGCACATGTTCCATGGGTGCCTCCCGGAAGGGAACGGGCCCCGGGGCCGGAGGGTGGTCCCGGGATGCCAGGGAACACGCGGGATGAAACGAACTGCCCCTCACGCGAGGGGGCTCACACATCACAGGCAGAGGCAGCTCTGTGAGCGGCCAGAGCATGTCTTCGCGGCGTACGCTCACAGCCGGGCATCCCGTAGCGAGGGGGCACTGTGGCGCGATGGAGTGACCGCGACTGGTATCCGAACGCCGATCTGGGGCGGATACTGGACTCATCCGGGATGAGTCACGACGCGCTCGCGCTGCGCGTCAACGAACTCACCTGGCATGCCGGAATTCGCACGCAGTACACCAATACGAGTGTTTCCAACTGGGTGAAACGCGGCATGCTCCCCCGCCCTCCGACACCCGACTGCATCGCCGCTGCGCTGGGCGAACACCTGGGCCGACCGGTCCACGTCACCGACATCGGCATGAGCGAACCGCGCGGCACGATTCCCGACATAGGGTTGGATTTCCCGCGTGAGACCGCCGACGCCGTACACGGCGTCCTCGCCTTCTGGAGACACGTGGACCGCAGAGCATTCCTGAACCGCAGTTTCGCCATCGGCGCCTTCGCCGTCCCGGTCACCCGGTGGCTCGCCGTCCCCGCCGACGCCGCGAGCAGTCACCACGATGCTGGAGGCCAGCGCGTGGGGCGCGAGGATATCGCCCACTTGTGGACCGCCGTCGAGGAGGCCCGCGTGGCGGACTCCCAGTTCGGCGGAGGGAACTGGAAGGCGTCCTCCACAGCCGCATGCCTGCGCGAGTACGCCACCCCCCTGCTGAAGGGCACCTACACCGAGGAGACCGGCAAAGCCCTCTTCGGGGTCACCGCCGAACTGACCCGGCAGATCGGCTGGTCCGCCTTCGACGCCGGGCACCAGGGCGCCGCCCAGCGGCACTTCATCCAGGCCCTGCGCCTGGCGCGCGCCGCCGCGGACGTCCAGGCCGGCGCCTACATCCTCACGACCATGTCCCTGGCCGCCTTCCTGCGCGGCCACCCGACCGAAGCCGTCGACATGGCCGAGGGAGCCTACGAGCGCGCGAAAAACCTCCCGAACGCCGAGAAGGTCCTCTCGTTCGCGAAACTCGCACAGGCTCGAGCGCACGCCCGCGCCGGGCAAACACGCGAGGCGACCACCGCACTCGCCCTGTCAGAAAACCTCCTCGACCGGACTCGCACGGAGACGGCTCCGGCGTGGATGGCCTACTACACCCGCGAGCGCCTGGCCACCGACGCCACCGAGATCTACCGCGACCTGGGCCGCACACACGACGCGCTCACCTGGAGCCAGCAGGCCGACACCATGCCAGCCCAGCGCTACACCCGCGCGGTCGGCATCCGGCTCGCGGTGGAAGCATCCGCGCACCTGCACAACAACGACCTGGAACAGGGCCTGGCCGTGGCCGACCACTCAGTGCAGCTCCTGTCAAAAGTCCGTTCCGCTCGCGCCCACGGGTACGTCCACAGCCTCACGACCATGCTGGCGACCCGACAGCGCGACAAGCGCGTCACCGCCTTCATCGAACACGCTCGCCGGAACCTGCCTGCCCCAAGCTAGCGCTCTGACCGCAAAGGCGCCGGCCAGGGGCGGATGTCTTCCTCTGGAACCCGGCCGCCCTCTCCGAGGAGGCACTGCTCGGCCGGATCGCCGCCGACCCCGAAGTCGGGGCCTACCTCGGAGCATCCCCGCGCGCGGGCTCGACGCGAAGATCAAGGTGAAGCTGGACGACCGGCCCGGAGCATCCCCGCGCGTGGGCTCGACTTCTTGGGTGACTCTACGCGTCAGCCCATCTGCGGAGCATCCCCGCGCGCGCGGGCTCGACGGTGCGTGGAGTTTCGATCTCACCCCGAACGCCGGAGCATCCCCGCGCGCGCGGGCTCGACCCGCCGCTTCACCGGGCGGACGAGTCCCTCTCGGGAGCATCCCCGCGCGCGCGGGCTCGACCCGGAGCGTCCACGCCGTGTTCGTCGTGGTGGTGGAGCATCCCCGCGCGCGCGGGCTCGACACGGGCCAGATCGCCGCCCGCGTCGTCGCTCACGGAGCATCCCCGCGCGCGCGGGCTCGACCATAACGTGTGTTAAGCACTACGGCGGCTAGACGGAGCATCCCCGCGCGCGCGGGCTCGACCATCACCGTGACCAACGTCGCCACCGGCGAATCCGGAGCATCCCCGCGCGCGCGGGCTCGACACTTGTTGACCTGCAGTTCTACTGGCAGAAGTGGCCTTTTTTATTCAGTTGTTTTTGGGACGGGCGGAGAGAACAAGGCCGTCGAAGTCGACCGGTTGCCAGCGGTTGCGGCCTGCGGTGCGGACTGCCCAACCCTGTTCGTTGCGGGCTGGTTCGACCAGGATTGCTTGGCCGTCGCCGATGCGGGCGGCGAGGAGTTCCCAGAGGCGGTCTCGGATGCGGCGGCTGGGATTGCCGACGAAGACGCCTGCGCTGGCTTCGATCATCCAGCGGGTTAGGTGGCCTCGTAGTCCGTCTGAGGCGGCGACGAGGATGATGATGGTCATGAGGTGGGGCCGGTTTCGTCGAGATCGGGACCGATGACCGCGATGTGGTTGTCTCCTATTCCGTAGACGGACAAATCTGCTGAGTCGGCGTAGTTGGTTCCCCCGGAAACTGCGCCGACCTGTTCGTCCCACAGGAGGTTGGCTTCGGAGTCCTCGAACTCGGCTCCTTCGGGCGTGAGGAGGTTTTTCACGTCGGTGACGATGCGCGTGAGGAGTTTGTCACGGGTAATGAGGTCGCGGAGGCCGAGTCGTGCGTCGCGTTCTTCGGTGAGTCCTTGGGCGGTGAGGTCGAAGGCGAGGGGGATGGTGTATTCGGCTTTGTAGAGGTCGGCGATGTCCAGGACGAAGGAGGTGGCTTTGCCGGTGTGGACGAAGCCGAGTCCTGGGCTGGCGCCGAGGCCGGTGATGACGGCGTGACAGATGCCGTAGAGGGCTGCGTTGGCGGCGGACAGGAGCCGGTTGAGGTCATCGCCGGCGGCGTGGGCGTCGCCGGCGACGTAGACGCGACCGTTCCAGGGCACTCCGGTGCGTTCCGCGTGGTGGTGGTACTGCTTGCGGACGCGTGTGCCTTCGCGCCCGCGGAGTTGTTGCATGGTCAGGGCCGATACATCTTCGCCGGGGAAGCGCATGCTGTACATGGCTCGCGCTACGGCCAGGCGCTCTTTGGGCCGGGTGACGAGCCATGCCTGGCGGTGCAGGAGGCCGGCGCCCCGGCTGGGGCCGAGGCCGGCAGCGTACATACGGACACCTTGTTCACCGACCCAGCAGACCGTGGTGCCGGAGTCGGCGAGCAGCCGGATGGCCGCGTGGGTGGTGCGGGTGCCGGGGCCGAGGAGCATGACGGCCACCATGGCGGCGGGGACACGGACGGTTTGTCGCTTATTGATGATGACGACGGCGTTCTCGTCGCGGTCGAGATGACTGCGTTCGACGTAGACGCTGGAGACGCGGTCGGTGAGACGGTGCAGGTCGTGGGGGTCGGCTTTCCACCAGATGTCGGCCACGGGCGTCACGCCTTCGCGGGCACAGGGGCGAGGGTGAGGAGCCCGCAGCCGTACGCCTTGGAAGGGCCGATCCCGGCCAGCAGCCGCTGGGTGAGGAGGCTGGGGTCGGTGACGCGGAGTTTTCCCTCGAAGGTCACCATGTGCATGATTACCCGGTCTTCCTTGGAGGCGCGGGTCGGCTTGCCGAAGGAGTGGCGTCGGCGGGTGCTGATACGCACGTCGCGTGGTGGTTCGTCTTGGTCGTCGCGGGTGCCGTCCAGGTGGGAGGCGGCGGGGACGTCGAAGCCCCAGCGGGCTGTGCGGGTCAGGAACCAGCCGAGCTGCGAGGCGGCGGTGCGGTGGCCGAGGCGGAAGCTGCGTCGTGTGCCGCCGTCGAGGCGTTCTTGCTGGCGCTCGGTGGGCTTGTCGGGGCGGTTGGTGTTCTGGACGGGGTTGGCGGTCAGGCGGAAGGCGAACTCCCGGCCCTGCGCCAGCTGTCCGAGCAGGGGCGCGTAGTCCCGTACCGCGTAGTGCTCGCCGTCCGCGCCGGGCCACCCGGCCTGTTCGACGAGGTGGGTCCAGTCGGGTTTTCCGGCGGTGAGAACGAACAGCTCGGGGCGGTGGGGGTTGTCCGCGTCCAGGCGCCACAGGGTGCGGGACTCGTTCGGGAGGGTCGGGACGCCGCCTTGGACCTGGGCGTGCAGGGCGCGGGGGCTGGCGAGGAGGGTGCGGCTCGCGGTGCGCAGAGGGTTGATGCGGATGCGGGAGAGGTAGGGCATGTCGGATCACCAGCCCAGGAGGGCGAAGGGGTCGTGGCCGCCGGTGGATGGCGGCTGGTCGGGGTGGGGTGTGAGGCCGGTGGGGGCGGCGGCGTAGGTGTGCCGGACGCGGCGGCTGGTGTAGGCCCTGCTGGTAGGCGCGAAGGACAGGGGCAGGTCCTCGCGCGTGTCGTCGCCGGCCGGGTCGTCGAGGGTGAGGGGCAGGTCGACGTGGGCGGCGTTGCCGTTGCGGCGTCCCCACCGCTTCCGGACGGCATCGGTGACGTGCCAGGGTTCCGCGCGCAGTACCTCCTCCAGCGGTCCGGTGCGCTGCCCCAGGACGAGCGGCTGCGCGGGGACGCACGAGCGGCGGCCGAGAGCGAGCGGGAAGGCCGGGTGGCGTACCGCGTTTTCGAGGGTGGTGATGAAGTGCGCCGGGCCCTCGATCGCGGCGAGGAAGACAGCGTCCTGGAGGTAGAAGCGCTGGGTGATGTGGGTGTACTTGGCGGGGCCGGTGAGTCTCTGGGTGCCCTTGGCGTTCACCGCGGCGGCCAGGAGCGGGCGGCCGCGGTAGTCGCTGACGGTGTGGTAGTCCCGCAACAGGCTGCCGGCCTGGTCGACCCGGATACCCAGGCCGAGTCCGGCCAGGTCGTCGATGGCGGCGTGCCGCGGGCGCCCGGCGGCCGCGGCCAGCAGCCCGACGATCCCGGACTTGGTGGGTTCGGGACGGGTCTCCCGCCGGTTGAAGGCGCTGCGGTCGCCCCACGCCTGGAGGGGCCCGGCAAGCCGGAGCAGGAGAACCGTGGTGGGACCGGTCGCGGTCATCCCTGGGCCTCCAGGACGGCGCTGACGCACGCGCGCAGGCCCGAGCGCAGCTCGTCGAAGGGGACCGAGGTGCCGAAGGCTTCGGTGAGCGCCTCCACGGTCTCCGTCGCGCCCGGCTTGCCGGAGGCGAAGGTGTGGGTCGCCGCCGCGTGCACTGGGACGTCGCCCCACGCGCTGCGGGCCGCCGCGTACTCGTGGGCCAGGCTGCGTACCGACGCGGCTTGGATGCCGGCTTCCGACACGACGGGTTCCTCGAAGGCGGTGACGAGGTTGACGGGCTGGTCCTCGCGGACCACGACGGCGACGAGGCTGGGCCGGGTGCGGTGGGCGAAGGAGTTCTGGTAGCCGGTGGGCACGGAGCGGGCGAAGCTGTCGACGAAGCGGTCCAGGGCATCGAGGGCCGCTTCGGTGTCACCGCCCAAATTGTCGGCGAGCTGGGCGAAACCCACCGTGGCATACCGGTACAGCGTCGCGGAGTTGAAGGCGATGGTGCCGATCATCCCGGCGCCGGTCTCCTCCTTCTCGGTCTTGTCGTCGACGGCGGTGAAGTAGTCGAACTCCAGCTGTGTCTCGTGCGTCGACAGCGCGTGCGCCACCTGCACGGCGGCGTCGACATTGAGCTTGGGGATGTCGGCGACCATGCGGCCGAACAGCGCCACACCGACCGGGTGTCCGGTGCTGAAGGCGTCGGCGACGGGCAAGTCCTTGAGCTCTGCGGCGAGTTTCTCGTCATCCAGCGCGGCCAGGTCGTGGGCCTGCCCGCTGACGAGAGCGGCGACCGTGTCGAGCTGGGCGTTGCCGTAGAAAAGCAGGTAGGCGGTGTCGCTGGCCTTCTTCCCCTGGCTCAGGTTGAGCCGGGTCAACAACGCGCCGGCGAGCCGGTCGGCCTTGTCACGCTCCAGCTTCGTGTCACGCACGATCCGCTTGGCGAGTTCGCTGGTCAGGCGCCTGGTGCGGGTCGCGCGGTCCGGCTCGGGCACCGTGGTGTCGAAGTGCTTGCGCGTCGCCCGCTTCCACGCCTGGGAGGAGACGCGCGAGCGCCGTGCGCCACCGTAGACGGCCTCTTTCGGGTTCCCCTGGTCGTCACGGTTCACGTTGGCGGGCGGGACCGTCTGGACGATGTGCACGTCGATGAAAAGGCGCTGTGGCATGAGGTCGCTCCAGGGTGAGAGGTAAGTGCTTGTGTGCAAGGTGAGGGGACGTGCGTCCGCTGGAAAAGAGGGGGCCGCTGTCGCGGTGCGGCCGTCGGGCGGCACCGCGGGCCCGCGCTCACGATTCCTTGGAGCGCTGGGTCCAGCCGTAGTAGTCCAGGCCCCAGCGCCGCCGCACTCGTGAGCGCGTTGCGGGGCGACTCCAGTCCTGGACGTCGAGGATCAGGCGGTCGTAGTCGAGCGGGCACTTGATGTCTTTGAGCTGGGTGACCAGCCCGCGCAGCCGGCTCTGCAGCGCCGTCAGGGACGTGGTGGAGAAGGTCTGCTGGAAACGCCGGTCGACCGCGTCCGCACTGGTCTTGTCGTGGCCGCGCAACACGAGCATCGCCCGGCCCAGCCCGACGCCGGGCTGGTGCATGGGACGGTCCTGGCTTTGCTGGTGCAGGCCGTACAGGGCGAGCGCGATGTGCTCGGCTTCCTGCTCGGCGGACATCTGCCCCTTGCGGGCGGCGAAGTCGTCGATGGGGCAGGTGTAGAAGGGGAACATCTCCAGCACGGTGCCGGCGGGACGGGTCAGGCCCCGGCGCAGCACGGCGAGGTCCTCGCCCGGCGGCCGCTTCGCGGCCGCGGTGCCTTTCGTGGTGCGCCAGGTGCCGTCCGCGGCGATGTGGCGGTGCCAGATCCTCTGCGCGGCAGAGCGCTGTTCGGTCATAGCCGTGTCCAGACGTGAGCAGTGAAGTGACAGCGAAGGCCACGGGGGGCCTGCGGGAACGGGACCGGCAGTCCCGTGTGCTCGGGCGGCGGCGCTCAGGATGCGGTGGGCAGGCCGGCCGGTTCTGCGACGCCCGCGGTGCTCTCGCGCCGGGCAGCGGCGGCCCGGTGCAAAATTTCCGCGCGGCGTTTGAGGAAGAACGACTCGGCGAGCGAGACACGGTGGGTCCGCTCAGGCTTCCCTTCCCCCTGAGAAGTGCTCCGGCCCGCGAACGCGCTGACCGGTACGGCCTGGAGCAGCCGGTCCGCGACCGCCCAGGCCCGGCTCCAGGCGAGCTGCTCCCACGCCAGCTGCCCGGCATCGATACGTTCGAGGTCGTCCACATGCCGTATCCCGGCCAGCAGCCGCCGCACCAGCGGATCGAGGGCGTGCAGGACGAGTTCGCCGGGACGCTGGCCCCGGTCCCACGGAATGGGCTCGGTGCCAAGCGCGCGACGCAGGTCGGCGGAGAGATGGTTGACGGCGGCGGCCAGTTGCTCCGCCTGCTCGCACACTTCCAGCAGAGCGGAGCGGACGAAGCTGTCCACCTCGAGCGCGGCCAGCGGGAGGGGGAGCGCGTCGTGCATGACGTCGTCGACGACCGCCGACTGATTGCCGTAGGCGACACCCGTGAGCTCCACCCGCAGCGGGTAGCCCTCACCAAGCTCGGCGACGAGACCTCCGGCCTGATCCAGTACCTTGCTCGTCACGAACCCGCTCGTCCCCTCCCCCGCCTCCCGCGTCGCACGTTCCGTGGCGAGGAGCGCGTCCAGGCCCCGCCACACGGCCTTCCCCGGCTGAAGACGCAACGGCCGGCGCGGCGGCACAATGCGTCCCTTGTTCTTGGCGGGCTTGCGGCCACCCGTGGGTTCCGTGCGCCACATGGTGTGCGGCTCGATCTCCGGCGTGTACGGCATCCGGTCCCCGGCCGCGACCAGGACTCGCGTCACACGCACGCCCTCCTCGGTGGCCTCGGGAACGAGCAGGGCCCGGCGGGACTGCCAGGTCCACAAATCCAGCAGCCCCTGCGGGAGACGCTCCTGCCAGCGCGGCGTCCCGGCCGACAGCGGATGCTCGGCATCCCGTCGCCGCCATTGCGGCAGATCCGCCGACACGGGAGCGGCGCCCACGGGGAGGTTCAGCAGCAGCGTCTCGAACAGGGTCCTGCCCGCCAGGAGCGTGACGCCCATCTGGCCAAGCGGGCCCGTCGGGTTCCCTGTGGTCTTGCCCGCCTTCGCCTGCGGGTCGCCGACCGCCCCGGTCTTGATCGCCGCCGTATCCCAGCAGTGGGTGTGCAGCAGCCAGAGCACGGCCTGCGCCGGCGTCAGAGCGAACACGTCCCCTTCCGTACGCGAGGCGAACAGCGGGACGTTGTTCCCGGTCGCCGCGTGCGGCACGATCAGGGCGGCATTCTTCGTCTCCCCCCTCGGGGTGTGCAGCCCGGCCACCTGCGCAAATGGCCGCACCGGATCGAAGAGACCGAACGCCTCACGGTACGCGTCCAGATACGCGGTGAGCCGCGCGCGCTGCTCGGGCGTCCAGCGCCCGGCGGCGAACCATTGCGTCCATTCCCGCTCGTCAGCGGGACGGCCCAGCGCATCGACGACCACCGGAAGAAGCAGCTGCCGCAGTACCGCCGGCCGCTGGGTGGCACTCTCCACCGCCAGGTCCCCGAACTCGTGCGCGTCCAGCAGCACCGTACTCAGCGAACGCTCCCGCGCCAGACCGCCGACCGCCGGCGGCACACGCAGCCACCGCTCCTCGAGCAGGGAAAACCCAAACCCCATCAATCCCCCTTGAAACCTTCTCTGTTTAACCTACGCACACCCACCACGCGCGCGGGCAGGTTTCCCGCAATCCGATGCGAGAATCCGTTGACCGACAACCGACCCCACCCCTGGCGCTGTCCGCGGGGATGATCCCCTTCTCTGTTTCCGCAGCGGATCGGGAAAGCCGTCGACCCCGCATCACGCGGGGAGACCAGCCGGGGTGCCCGGCCACCGCCCGGCACCCCGGCCCTCATACCTGCCGCAACCCCAGCACGCCGTCGTACGCCACCGCGAAATCGCCCAGCCGGGCCCTACCCGAGGCGTCCAGCACCAGAGCACGGCTGCGGCCGAGCCACGGATGCCCGTGCCAGCCCGGCAGCGGCGCCAGCCCTGCGGCCGCCTTGGTGAACTTCGCGGGCAGCCGCACCACGGAACCGAGTACCTCCTCCAGCACCTCTGGAGCCACGTCCCCGTTGACACTCAGCGCCCGCCCCGCAAGCGTCCGGAACGCTCCGTCGTCCCCGTCGCGGCGCACGAGCACGACCTCCACGGACTCGTCCCCGTCCCGTACCGCCGCCCGCAACGCGTCCTCACCGCCGCCCGCCGTCCCCCCGCCGTAATGCAACCCGGCCAGCGTCCGCCGCTCGTGCTCACCCGGCCCCGTCAGCAAAAACTGCCGCGCGTTCTGCGCCCGCTCCCGGTCCTGCGTCTCCTGCTCGCTCCGGGCCGCCTCACCCGCCGTACGCCACCCCTCGGGCAAGAGCGACTCCTCATCCCCGTACACCTCCTCGACCAGAGCGGGCACCCGCCCCGGAACCGGCCACACCCCGCCCGCACCCGCCTTCGCCCCCACACCCGCACCGGGCAGTACGGCCGCCGTCCGCAACAGCAGATGACGCCCGTAGATCCCCTCACTCGCGGACACGAACTCCGGCTCCCGCCCCTCACGAGGACTGAAACCCGTCACGAAGACACGCGGAACCCGCAGCCCCTCCGGCCTCCACGTGCCCTCGTGCCGGTGCAAGCGCCCCACGCGCTGCAACAAAAGATCCACCGGCGCCACATCCGTGACCAGCACATCCGCATCCACATCGAAAGACTGCTCCGCAAGCTGCGTCGCCACCACGACCAACCGCCCCGAACGCGAACGCCCCGCCCCCGGCCCCAGCAGCCGCAAACACTCCTCCGTCAGCTCCGCACGCCGCGCCACCGTGAACCGCGCGTGCAGCAACCGCACCTCATCCCCGCCAAAACGCCCCCGCAACTCCTCGAAAAGGCTCTGCGCCCGCGCCACCGAATTACGGATCACCAGCGCCGTACCACCCCCGGCAAGCTCACCGGCCAGCAACTCCCCCACCCGCGCATCCGCAGAAGCCTGCGCCCGCTCCCGCTCCTCACGCGAACTCCCCCGCCCCGGAACCGCCTCAGGAACCACCCGCACCTCAACCCCGAGATCCGCCCGCCAGCTACCCGTCGCCCGAACCCGGATCTGCGGCTCGCCCCCAGCCGGCGACCACGCGGTCGTCACACTCGGATACCCCTCAGCGGCCGGCACCTCGACCCGCAACTCCTCCACGGACGCCGCACCCGCCAGATACGCCTCCAGCAAGCCCCGCCGCTGCGCCGGGGCCAGCGTCGCCGACAGCACCACCACCGGGACCCCCGCCTGCCCCAGCCACCGCAACGCCTCGTGCAAGAACTGACTCATGTACACGTCGCACGCGTGCACCTCGTCCAGCACCACGACCTTCCCGCCCAGCCCCGCCATCCGCAACATCACATGCCGCGTCCGCGTCGCCGCATACAGCAGCTGATCAACCGTCCCCACCACGAACGGAGCCAGCAGACCCCGCTTCGACCCCAAAAACCACTCCACCAGAGCCTGACACTCCAGCTCCCCACCCCCCTCCCCGCTCACACCGAACGGATCACCAGCCAAACCGAACTCATCCACCCCACCAAAGGCCTCCCTCGCCCCCGCCCCCTCCTCCACCAGCCCCTTCCACTCCCGGTTGAACGCCCGCTTGCCGTGCAACAGCACCACCCGCGACGCGAACTCCTCCGAAACCGCCCCCAGCCACCCACGCACCCGGGAGAACATCGGGTCACTCGTCGCCTGCGTCGGCATCCCCACGAACACACCGTCCGCACCAAACCGCGCCGCCAGAACCTCCGCGGCGAACAGCGCCGCCTCCGTCTTCCCCTCCCCCGTCGGAGCCTCCACCACCACCAGCCCCGCACCCCCCATATCCCCCATCGCGTCGACGACCATCCGCTGCGCCGGCCGCGGCACACACCCGAACCGCCCCGCAAAAACCTCCCGCCCCGGCACACCCCGCTCACCCCAGCCACCACGCAGCCCCAGCGCCTTCCACGCCCCCGCGGCCCGCCGACGAGAACCCTCCGCACTCACCTCTCGCAGGTCATCGACCCCACCGAAGTACCGCTCGTCGCTCGCGATCCAGTCCGCCATCACCACCAGACCACTCACCTGCAACTGCAATGCCCTCGACGGAACAACCACAGGCTCCACCTCCGCCGGCCCCGCAAAGCCCACCTCGCGCGAGACCACATCGAGCAGTGCGCGCTGAACCTCCCGCCACACCCCGATCCCGCGCAACTGCCGCTTCGCGGACCCCGGTTCACGCACGTCCTTCAGCGTCGGGAAAGCCCCGTGGTGACCGGCGACCAGCGGCCACACCCAGTCCACCTGCTCGCCACTCCACCCCACCTCCCCCAGCAACTCCCGAACGATCAGCCCACCGGCCCAGTCGTGCCGCCAACGCTGCTTCGCCCCCGCTACAGCCGAAGGCTCGTGCCACGTCAACCCAGCAGCACGAACCGCCTCAGCCCCCTCATCCCACAACCGCTGATGCGCAGGCGTCGCCTTCCCGCAGTCATGCACCGCGCACAACCACACAAACAACCCACGCCCACACCCCACCCCACCCGCCACCTCATCCAGCGCCGAACGCGTCGCCGGCGCCAAGAACTCCTCCCACATCAGCTCCGCAACCGCCGCCGTATCCAGCAGATGCCCCAGCAGAAGACTCGTCCTCCCCGCAGCCCTCTCCCGCGACTTCCCCCACAACGTCTCCAGCCCCCGCACCACCGCCGCGCCGTACCTCAACGCCAGCTCATTCACATCCACCGAAAACCCCCACCTCACACACGAATTCGAGAACCGGATCGTAAACGGCACCACCGACAACACCCTCTGAACTGCACAAACGATAAGGAGAATCACCAAAACGACACCCGCCACCCCCGACCCCGTGATACAAGGGCACCGCCCGAACCCAGATGGGCTGACCCGCACCCGCAGGCCCCCACCCCCCCACCGCCGCGGCGACACGCGTGCCACCCGCCGCCAGGGATGTTCCGGGCCGCTTCGAGGAGACAGGCAGCATCGCCCGGTTGCCCCCGCGCCTGCGGGATCCTCCAAGCTGGACCTCATATGGCAGGACCCGTCTGGCGTCGACCCCGCGCACGCGGAGATCCTCCGTTGAGGCCGCAGCCGGGCATCCACTCGCTCAGGTCGCGGGTACCCTCCTACCCGTCGATCCACCGGTCGTGAAAGCCCTCGGTCGGCCCCGTGCTCGTAGGGATGGGGCGCCCGGACCGTCCTGGTGGCGACATCAGCGTGACGGCGTCGACCTCGCGCTCGCGGGGGATCCTCCGATCCTCGCGCGCCTGGAAGCGGACGGTCCGCTGTCGACTCCACGCTCGCGGGGATCTTCCGGCCGCTCGGTGCGCGCGCGGCGAGCGATCCTGTCGGCCCTGCGCTGGTGGGGATCAGTCGCGCCGCCGAGCGGCTTTCGGGGGTTTTCGGGGGTTACGGTGTTGACGTGGAGGGTGAGAGCTGGTGGGGGCGAGCTGTTGTTTCTGTTCTGGGCTCAGTAGCCGGCCGGAAAGCAACTGAAGGAAAACCGGCAGACCGGCTGGTATGACTGCAGGTCAGCAAGCGTCGGCCCCGCGCACGCGGGGATCTTCCAGCTGACCCGGGGGCGTCGCCGGGAGAACGAGGGTCGGCCCCGCGCACGCGGGGATCTTCCGGGCGCGGGCGGGGGGCCGGACGTCCTCAACGGGTCGGCCCCGCGCACGCGGGGATCTTCCGCGTCTGCGGGCCGCCTGGCGGCGCGTCGGCGCGTCGGCCCCGCGCACGCGGGGATCTTCCGGTCTCGTTCAGCGAGGCCGCGCTCGAGCGGGCGTCGGCCCCGCGCACGCGGGGATCTTCCGTCCCACAGCCGGTAGAGCATCTGGAACGGCACGTCGGCCCCGCGCACGCGGGGATCTTCCGAACCAGCGTCGGCGTGACAACAAGGGGCAAGGTGTCGGCCCCGCGCACGCGGGGATCTTCCTGGTCGTGAGCTGTTCGCCGATCAGGTGCACGGGTCGGCCCCGCGCACGCGGGGATCTTCCGACGCAGGACGGCCGCTCGCCCGCGCTCGAACTGTCGGCCCCGCGCACGCGGGGATCTTCCCACGGTGTCGGTCGGGATGAGGACCAGTGGCATGTCGGCCCCGCGCACGCGGGGATCTTCCGCGGATCAGGGGCAGTCGTCGCAGGCTCCACCGGTCGGCCCCGCGCACGCGGGGATCCTCCGCGGCTGCACGCCTCGCGGCGGCGCGTCGGCGCGTCGGCCCCGCGAGCGCGGGGATCCTCCGGACAAGCCGTACCTGTCCGCCGAGTCGGCTCCGGTCGGCCCCGCGCCCGCGGGGATCCTCCGATCGCCTCCGCGAGGCCGAAGCGAGGGAGGTGGTCGGCCCCGCGCCCGCGGGGATCTTCCCAGGCCGGGTGCCTCCGGCTCGGCACGGCGGGCGTCGACCCCGCGCACGCGGGGTCCTCCGCTGGAGAGCGGCGGCGCGCGCACCTGGCAAGGTCGACTCGCGCTCGCGGGGGATCCTCCGGCGCCCTGTGCTCCCCCCTCGGCCCGCTGGGTCCCGACCCCGCGCTCGCAGGGATCCTCCTCCGCTGGCTCGCCGACGTGTTCAGGGCCATCGGCCCAGCGCTCGCGGGGATCCTCCGGGACTCTTGCGCGAGGCCGCAGGCACACCGAGCGTCGACCCCACGCTCGTAGAGATCGTCCGCGCTCTCGGTGTGGCTGGCCGGCGATACGGTGTACGTGTGGGGGTGAGAGCTGGTGGGTTCGGGCGGTTGTTTCTGTTCTGGGCTCAGCGGCCGGACCGGAAAGCCACCGAAGGGAAACTGGCAGACCTGCCGGTATGACCGCAGGTCAGCAAGTGTTGCCCCCGCGCCTGCGGGGATTTTCCCGAGCCTGAGCGCGAACAGGCGCTCGGGAGGATGTTGCCCCCGCGCCTGCGGGGATTTTCCTACTGGGCGTGTGCGTCGGTGTTCCCACCGATCGTTGCCCCCGCGCCTGCGGGGATTTTCCGGACCTCTTCGAGTCGTTCGCCGCCCTCGCCCGGTTGCCCCCGCGCCTGCGGGGATTTTCCCTCACCAGCTACGACCGTCCCACCGCCCGGAACGTTGCCCCCGCGCCTGCGGGGATTTTCCGAGCAGCCGCAGACCACCGACGTGTGGAACGTGGTCGCCCCCGCGTCGGCGGGGATTTTCCGTCCACCCCCGCCGCCTCGGCCCCGGACATGTGGTTGCCCCCGCACCTGCGGAGATGCTCCGGTTCGGTGGGCGGAGTGCCACGGCTCGATCGGGGCCGGGTTGTCGCCGTGTTCGTTGGTGTCATCGCCTATGGGCTTCTCCTCTTCTTGGTGGATGAGGTGTTCTGCGTCCCGAGTGGGGCGGAAGTCGTAGGTCACTCTGGGCTGCACGGCCCCTTCTCAGCGTAGGACGTGAGGCGGTACGACTCACGTCCAGGGCTGGCAGGCGAAGAGACGGCCGGCCGTGCCGGGGCCCGACATGGGTTCCACGACATCGATGAGGGTGACGTCTTCGGCGAGGCCGCGGTGCCACGCGCACCAGGCGATGGTGCGGGCGAGGCCGCCGCTTATCGTTCGTCCCTGCCGTAGCAGCAGCGGCGGCAGCCGCGGGGGAACCAGGCTGGCCCGGTGCGGGTGGCGGGGCGGGCGCCGAGGTCGATGTCGTCGATGCCGGGCTGGAGCGTGGTCTCGCACCACACGCAGGCGGCGCCGCGCCGCTGCTCGGCCGTGAGCGTCTCGACGGCGGGAAGGAGGTCCGCGTCCAGTTGGGTACTCACCGCTCCATCACCTCCATCTCCCGCGCGTCGAGGAGCGCTTCACGGAGGAGGCGTGCGGGAGTGAGGAGACCGGTGCCGTAGGGCGGGTGCAGCCAAGTGCGCCCGGCGGCGCCGATGCCGGGTGCGGGGCAGTCGAGCACCCACCCGGCGGGGTGGGCGAGGGTGCCCGGGACGTCGGTGAGGAGGGTCGCGGTCCCGGCGGCCACGAGCCACCAGGCGCGGCGAGCGTCGGAGGACCCCTGGACGGGACCGGCGTTGCCGCTCATCCGGAGCACGCACAAGGCGTCGATCGACGGGTAGAGCGGGGCCTCGACGACCCGCCAGATTCCCGTCGAGGGCACCGGCGCGAGCCGTTCCCGCTGCCAGTCGGCGTAGGCGGGGGACGGGTCGAGCAGGGTTTCGGTCAGCCATGCGCACCCGGGGTGGGCCCTCGGGAGGAGAGTCGAGGTCATGCTGCGCCTCCTGCGCCCGGCCCCGTAGGTCGCGGCGTGCACGGGCTTGCGATAGGGGCTGCCGCAGATCACAGACGCTAGGGATGTGACGTGCGACACGGCCAGGCATGTGCAGATCTGTGCATCCGCCTCCCCTCGAACGGGTGGTCAACGAGCTGGGCCCTTGACGGGGACCGCCAGTTCGCTGACGGTGTCGCACACAGCTGCACACCCCCATACCTGGAGGGCACCATGTCGTTACGGTTCATCGGGATCGACCCGAACACAGGAGACAAGGAGAGCCCGACCGTCTGGGTGGACGAGGAGCACAGCGAGCTGGTCTTCCAGGGCTGGGTGCCGTCACCGGCCCTGGAGGCGGAGTGCACGGCCACGGAGGTACCGGGCCACGCGAAGGGGATTCCCGAGGGGGAAGCGGTCGTCCGCATCCCGGCCCGGATGGTGGAGATGGTGAGGGAGGCGTGCGATGCCATCGAGCAAGCCCACGTTCGATGAGCTGATCGCGACGTGCCGGAGCGCTCTCCACCTGGAGATGCGCGACGCCTACGCCGTGGACTACGAGAAGGGTCCCTTCGCGGACTGGCGCGCCGGACACCGGCTCAACCCGGCGGAACGCGAGACCTGGTGGCGTCCGTGGCTCGACCTCATCAGCGAAACGGTCGACCGCGGCGCGGAAGTGCGGCGCGCGCGGATCGTGTCCGAGCCGGTCAGCGAGTACACCCGCTTCCTCTACGACGGCACCTTCACCAATGTGGCCGCCGGGGAGCAGGTCCGCTGGCTGCCCCGACGCCAGGCATCCGACATTCCCCTGCCGGGCAATGACTTCTGGCTCTTCGACGGCGTGTGGGTGCACTGGAACCACTTCGCCGGGGACGGGTCATCGCTCGGCGCGGAGATCACCGACGATCCCCGCGCGGCGGCTGTGTGCCGTGACGCCTTCGAGCAGGTGTGGGAACGAGCTACACCGCACGACGAGTACAAGATCCGCTGAGCAGAAAGACCGCGTGCCGCCCCCCATGCCCACCTCTCCGTCGTCGTCCGCCCAAGCGGCCCGACAGGCCGTGGCCGAGCGGCTGCGCGACCTCCGCCGAGCCGCAGGGCTCACGGTGACAGAGCTGGGGGCGGCGTGCGGCTGGCACCACGCAAAGACGTCCCGGATCGAGAACGCCCGTACCGCGCCCTCGGCCAAGGACATCACCGCCTGGTGCCGTGCATGCGGAGTTGAGGCGCTGACCGGGGACCTGGTGGCGCAGTCCCTCAACGCCGAGTCGATGTACAGCGAGTGGCGCGACCAGATGCGGGGCGGAATAAAGCGCCTCCAGGAGTCCTTGACGGACTTCTACCGGGAGACGCGCCTGTTCCGGGTCTACTCCTCCACGCTCATCCCCGGGCTGTTGCAGACGGAGGGATACGCCGCGGGCCTCCTCACGGCCATCGCCGACTTCCGCCAGATCCCGGTGAACGACGGGGCGGAGGCGGGCGCCGCCCGGGTGGCCCGGTCTCGGGTCATCTACGAGCCCGGCCACCGCTTCGTCCTCCTGATCGAGGAGGCCGCCCTCTACTACCGGATCGGCGACGACGAGGCAATGGCCGCCCAACTCGGCTTTCTCCTCACGGCTGGTGCCCTGCCCGCCGTGTCGCTGGGCATCGTCCCCTCGTCGCACCCACAGCGTCGGCAGTGGCCGCACGAGACGTTCCACATGTACGACGACGCCTTCGTGTCGGTCGAACTGCTCTCCGCGCAGGTGAAGCTGACCCAGCCCTCCGAGATCGCCCTGTATTTGCGGGCGTTCGAAGAGCTGCGGAGCATGGCCGTCTACGGCGCGGACGCGCGCGCTCTGGTCGTGCGGGCGATCGACGCGTTGCGGTAGCCGAAACGGTAGAGGCGGCCCTCCACGCGCGTGGCGGGGGAAGGTCGCTGAAGTTGCTGAAAACCGGCTGCCGGGTCAGTAACGTTGCAGGTCACGAAGTATGGTCCCCGCACGCGCGGGGATGGCCCCACGCTCGGTCGTGGCCTGGGATGCCCGTGCTGATGGTCCCCGCACGCGCGGGGATGGCCCCATGGACACCCCCGACGAGGACTTCCAGACGGTATGGTCCCCGCACGCGCGGGGATGGCCCAAACAGCAGGTCAGCGACATGCCGGAAGTCGAAATGGTCCCCGCACGCGCGGGGATGGCCCCGAAGGTCGCCTTCTCGGGTTTCACGGATGCGGATGGTCCCCGCACGCGCGGGGATGGCCCCCAGGTGCCGCAGAGCGAGCACTGCCACATCGAATGGTCCCCGCACGCGCGGGGATGGCCCCCACTCGTCCTCGTAGCCGTGCGTCACCCACCTATGGTCCCCGCACGCGCGGGGATGGCCCCCGGGCTGGGTCCGTCGGTAAGACGACCGTGGGATGGTCCCCGCACACGCGGGGATCCTCCACGGCGGCCTCCACCGCCACCGCGCTCATCGGCGTCGGCCCCGCGAGCGCGGGGATCCTCCGCGGGCGAAGCGCTGCGCGACCTTCTCGCAGAAGTCGGCCCCGCGCCCGCGGGGATCCTCCGCCGTTGTAGACGTTCACGACAGACCGGTCCTGGTCGTCCCCGCGTGCGCAGGGATCCTCCGTGCGGACTTGAGGTCATCGCCAGACATTTCCGGTCGGCCCCGCGCACGCGGGGATCTTCCGACCGCTCGGGGCGGCGCGCCGGCCGAACCTGTCGGCACCGCGCTCGTGGGGATCAGTCGCGCCGCCGAGTGGGTTTCGGGGGTTACGGTGTTGATGTGGAGGGTGAGAGCTGGTGGAGACGGGCTGTTGTTTCTGTTCTGGGCTCAGCGGCCGGTCGGAAAGCAACTGAAGGAAAACCGGCAGACCCGCTGGTATGACTGCAGGTCAGCAAGTGTCGGCCCCGCGAGCGCGGGGATCCTCCGTACAAGCTCCACATCTCGGGGACGGAGCTGTAGTCGGCCCCGCGAGCGCGGGGATCCTCCGGGCAGCCATGCCCGGCATCCTGCCGCCGCCCCGTCGGCCCCGCGAGCGCGGGGATCCTCCGCAGAAGACGCGGGCGTTGGCGGGAGGCCGCGTGTCGGCCTCGCGAGCGCGGGGATCCTCCGATCTACTGCTCCGAGGCGTGCAAGAAGCGCGGGTCGGCCCCGCGAGCGCGGGGATCCTCCGCCCCAGCCGACGCCGGTCACCAGGGGCGAGTGGTCGGCCCCGCGAGCGCGGGGATCCTCCGCTCTGCAAGGTCTCCCCGAGGCGGTAGCGCCCGTCGGCCCCGCGAGCGCGGGGATCCTCCGTCCTTGACGTGCACCACCTCATCTCCCCAGGAGTCGGCCCCGCGAGCGCGGGGATCCTCCGCCGTGGTCGCCCCCGAACAGGGGACCCGATGCGTCGGCCCCGCGAGCGCGGGGATCCTCCGGGTCGCCTGCACCGTGAGGAACGCCGCGACGGCGTCGGCCCCGCGAGCGCGGGGATCCTCCCTTGCCCAGTGCGTCCTTGTCCTCCCAGAGCTCGTCGGCCCCGCGAGCGCGGGGATCCTCCGAGCTTGGCGGCTACAGCACCACCGGGACCCCGGTCGGCCCCGCGAGCGCGGGGATCCTCCGTGTAGAGCCATGACGTCTCCTGACTGGGTATCGTCGGCCCCGCGAGCGCGGGGATCCTCCGTGGAGGAGGCTATGGCGGCGCCACGGCGGCCGGTCGGCCCCGCGAGCGCGGGGATCCTCCGCTCTCCCTTCGCGCGGCCGACCGGGCCATGCAGTCGGCCCCGCGAGCGCGGGGATCCTCCTGGGGATGGGATCACATCCCGGTCACCGACGAGGTCGGCCCCGCGAGCGCGGGGATCCTCCGGACGGCACCCGGATGCAGGTCCGCCCCGCGTCGGCCCCGCGAGCGCGGGGATCCTCCCTCGACCTGTCCGCGCACATCGTGTTCGACCACGTCGGCCCCGCGAGCGCGGGGATCCTCCGCCGCTGTCCGGGGAGGCGTGGACTTCGAGGCGGTCGGCCCCGCGAGCGCGGGGATCCTCCGGGTGCTCTCCGAGGAACTCTGGCGGGGGCCCTGTCGGCCCCGCGAGCGCGGGGATCCTCCGCTCGGTGCGGAGGCGGGCGAGTTCCGGCTCGCGTCGGCCCCGCGAGCGCGGGGATCCTCCGCCCTGACCGAGCGCACGCTCACCGCCGCCTAGGTCGGCCCCGCGAGCGCGGGGATCCTCCCCGCGCGTGAGTCTGGCCCGGCGCGCGGATGAGCGTCGGCCCCGCGTGCGCGGGGATCCTCCCCGGTCTTCCCGAGGCCGGGTGGCGAGGGGCGGGTCGACCCTGCGCTCGCGGGGATCCTCCCTTGAGGGACAGGGTCGCGAGGGTCTCGGCCAGGTCGGCCCCGCGCACGCGGGGATCCTCCGTTCAGCGAGCACGACACCGTGACCGTGCTCGAGTCGGCCCCGCGAGCGCGGGGATCCTCCGGGCGTCGAGACGAGACAGGATGGTGGTGCGAAGTCGGCCCCGCGAGCGCGGGGATCCTCTGCCGCCCCGGCCGGGCTCGTCGGCGCGGTTGAAGTTGGCCCCGCGTGTGCGGGGATCCTCCGTGAGTACGTCGTACGGCGAGGAGCACCGCCTCGTTGGCCCCGTCCCCGCGGGGACTCTCCCCTCGCGGTCATCTCGCTGGTGGAGTCGACCCCGCACACGCTGGGATGCTCTGGGCACCACGGTGTCTATGACCTCGACGCTCTGGTCGGCCTCGCACGCAGGGATCCTGCAACGTCCATGTCGCCCCGTGTCGGCGGGGAGCCTTACGGTCCTGTGCGTGACGGCACCCGCGCCCTGCAGTTGTCCCTGTCTCGAGGCGAGCTTTCCGGGCGTGCATAGGCACGGTCGGGACCAGGAGCTGGTGCCCGCGCGCGTGCGGGGATTCTCCCATGAGTCGGACAGTATGGGTCTGCATCTGAGGGGTGCCCCCGCGCGTGCGGGGATTCTCCGGTCCTCACCGTCCGGAAGGGGCCAGGGCATCACAACCCCTTGCGCTTGCCGGGAAAAAAGAAATTCAGAGTCTCGATGAAAAATAATTTCAAGGGGAGTCTTTGAAAGTGCTGGTAGGGAACAACCTCTGCGGGACGTTTGATGCGCACTGTAATCGCCGCGCCGCGAGCATCGGTCCTCACATTCGCAAGAGGGGTGAGTGGGGAAAAATGCCAGAACGGGTGATCTCCACCTATCGCTAGACTGTGATGGCAGGCATCGACCCCTATGACCAGATCGCGTCGATGGGGATGTTCCGCCCTTCCGCTTACCGGGCGAAGCTGGTTCGCCGTTGCCCCTGCGCCGCGCAGGGAACCTTTCTCAGCCGCCGGACAGTATCCGGCGGCTGAGACTTCGTAGCCCCCGTGGTCGCGGAGATTTTTCGTCGGAGGGTCGTACCCCTTGTAGCGGGCGCCTGCTTGGCGGCGTCCCTGCGGGAGATACACGCCATGGCGGAGATACATAGCTCTGCGTTCAGCCCGAGCATCGACATCGGGAGCAGCTCGGTTTCCGCCCAGTCCTTGGGCAGTGCCTATAGGCGTTCGGCAATGGCCTTGGTAGTGCCGCTGCCGTCGTGTTCGGCGCGGACACAGCCGACGCTGCCGCGCAGAGCAAGCCCGGGAAGGCCCACAGATGCCCATCTACCGCTCTCTACCGCCTTCTCAGCGGGCTGAACCTGCCGCTCGGACCCGCAACATTCCGCTCTCCACTGACATAATTCATGAATCCCAAACAGTTACCGGGCGTGCGATGCTAACGTCACGTATAGCAGAGGACCACCGTGGTGGTGAGCACTCACCAGCGCAGTGGTGCATGCAAAAGAGGGAGGGGCCGCTACCTGGTTGGCAACGACCCCTCGTGTGTGGCGTTTGGCCGACTACGAGCAGACCCAGATCATCAGCTGGAGCTGCAACTCCATCAGGCTGACGATGAAGGTCCATAGCTCGTAGTCAGGCCGGTCATTGCAGATCAACGCCGCTCCCTTGACCCCGCTTTCCGCAGTGCGGCCGTGGCGGGGGTCGATTCCATCCGGCCGCGCGGACCGGGTGGGACAGCAACTCGTCTGTAGACGACTACGCCGAGGTCGACTCTAGAGGTACGTGTGCAGCGAAAGATGCCGTTCATCAAAAGCGCTCATATTTGAGGCGCAATACAACACGCGTTCTTTCATAAGTGATCCCTTGGGGCTCGCAACACGATCATGGGCGGGTCTTGTTAGGGCGTCGGTAGCAGATGAGGCTGCAGACGAGGGAGACGAAGGCGTCGTGGAGTTCGGTGCGGCGTTCCCAGCGGACGGCGAGGCGTTTGAACTGGTGGAACAGGGCGATGGTCTACTCAACGACGTAAGCGGAGTTTGCCCAGGCCCTTGATGTTCGGACGCACTCCGTGACTCCGCGCACGCGGGGATCCTGCTCCATCCCGGTCAGACAGGTGGAGCGACTGTTCGTCAGCCCCGCTTGCGCGGGATCCTCCGGGTGGCGAGGTGTCACTCCTCAACGCCGTCGTCGCCGACCCCCGCGCACGCGGGGATCTTCCGGAGTTGGCGTTCTGGTCTGCGGACCGGAGGGGGCCGGCCCCGCGTCCGCGGGGATCCTCCGCGGCAGACCGCCGACGCCGAGGCCGTAGCGCAGTCGGCCCCGCGTCCGCGGGGATCCTCCGCGGTACGTCAGGTCGTTGGTCGTCGCGTTCGGGTCGGCCCCGCGCTCGCGGGGATCCTCCGGCCACGACCTCGGCGGCGGCCAGGATGAGGACGTCGGCCCCGCGCTCGCGGGGATCCTCCGTTCACCTGTCCGCTCTTCTGCCCGGCAACCTGGTCGACCCCGCGCTCGCGGGGATCCTCCTTGCGAGACGCCTCCTGCACGTCCCCGAGCGCCGTCGACCCCGCGCTCGCGGGGATCCTCCGCGGCTGATGGTGGAGGGCGGTGGGACGATCCAGTCGGCCCCGCGCTCGCGGGGATCCTCCTCGTCGGCGGGAAGTCGTGAGGACGTGACGGGAGTCGGCCCCGCGCTCGCGGGGATCCTCCGGCGGCGACGGCGCGCTCCAGGCGCTCTCGCTCGTCGGCCCCGCGCTCGCGGGGATCCTCCGTCCATCTACGAGGACACCGCCGCGCACGTCCTGTCGGCCCCGCGCCCGCGGGGATCCTCCCGAGATGAACCGGTCCGCCGCGCCGAGCCCGGCCGTCGGCCCCGCGCTGCGGGGATTCTCCCTCCATGCCCGGTCAACGCCCGACCCCCGACCGGACTGGCTGGAGCACCGGCGAAGTCGGTGGCCGAACACCGCGAATCTCCACCTGCTGATCAACAACGAGACCGCCACCAAGACCAGCCGAGCCAGTAACCACTGGATCAGCGCCTCAATGCGAGGGCAGGACGCGACACTGGAGCGGCTCCGCGTCGAACCGGCAACTCGAAGAGGTCCTGACCCACGGGCCCGATCCACTCCATCTCGCCGAGGTGTTCGGTCTCGACGAGAAGACAGCGATGCGCTACGCGGACTCCGCACGATCCCTGCTGAAACAGGGCGCTGAACAGCAACTTCGATGAAACCTGCTCGACCAGGACGCACCGTGGAGGGAATCATGGGCGAGTGACGTCGACCGAAGCAGCAGCAATCGCTCTACAGGACCATGCCGCCCTCTGGAGCATGGGGGAAATCCGTGCGAGCGATGTCGTCAATGCCGCCTGTGAGGCGCTCGTCGCCGGACTCGACACCCCCGGCCTTCGAGTCCTCGCCGCCTGCACACGCGCCGAGTCGGACTACGACGTCCACGAGTTGCTTCCTGAGGCACTCAACGAACTCGGCCTCACCTTTTATCCCATCGCCAGCGATGCCGGCCAAGAAGCCGCTGCCCGAGCGCTCGCACGCCGCATGCTCGCGGGTGAGCTGACACCTCGGGAGTTCACAGTCCGCATTCACCAGCGCTACGGACATGAGCTGCCACTGACTGAGCGGCTCGCCGAACTCGATGACGAGTACGACGTCCTCGAATACGGCGACGGAACCGTGGACCACGTTGATGTCGAGGTCACCGCCGAAGCGCGCCGCCTCGCAGCCCACCCCCACGTTCCAGCCGAATCCACGGACACGCCCAGCTGATGCTCACGGACCGACCGCGAGTTCCCGCCGAACAGGCTTCAGTTTCCCTGAACCCATGGGGCTCCCCGGGTGTGAGTAGTTGCGGTACAGGAAGTGCCGTTGAGATTGATCATGGTCCGGCTGGGTGTCGGGGTGAGCGGGTCGTCCGGCTGCCGGATGCGAACTCGGCGGGGCGGGGGATGTCGTCAGCGTCCTGGAGATCGGCGAAGTCGGCGTGCGCCTGGGCGACGGCTTCGCTGCGCTGGCTGGCTCAGAGCGGGTTGCCCCCGCGCCTGCGGGGATTTTCCGATCCCGCCGTGGTTCCAGGCATGCCTCGACCTGTTGCCCCCGCGCCTGCGGGGATTTTCCGATCCCGCCGTGGTTCCAGGCATGCCTCGACCTGTTGCCCCCGCGCCTGCGGGGATCCTCCCTCCATGCCCGGTCAACGCCCGACCGTCGACCCCGCGCACGCGGGGATCCTCCGGTGGCTCCGATGCCCGTCTCCTACCGCGACATGTCGTCCCCGCGTGCGCGGGGACCTTCCGACGGGCGTGCAGGCCGGTCTGGAGCACATGCAGTTGGCCGGCGGGCGCGGGGATCTTCCGGCCGCTCGGTGCGGCGCGCGGCGAGCGATCCTGTCGGCCCTGCGCTGGTGGGGATCAGTCGCGCCTCCGTGCGGCTGTCGGGGGTTACGGTGTTGACGTGGAAAGTGAGGGCTGGCGGGGGCGGGCTGCTGTTTTTGTTCTGGGCTCAGCGACCGGCCGGAAAGCAACTGAAGGAAAACCGGCAGACTCGCTGGTATGACTGCAGGTCAGCAAGTGTCGGCCCCGCGAGCGCGGGGATGCTCCGCCCACGACGAAGCTGCTCGTGAGCCCAAGCGCGTCGGCCCCGCGAGCGCGGGGATGCTCCGGCGTCGCGCACGTCAACTACAAGGCGTCCGCAGTCGGCCCCGCGAGCGCGGGGATGCTCCGGGCCGGGGGATTGCGCCCTCCGGCCCTTCCCGGTCGGCCCCGCGAGCGCGGGGATGCTCCGCGCCTGGTCATCTCCATCCTGCGCAACGACCAGTCGGCCCCGCGAGCGCGGGGATGCTCCGACCGCGAAGAGGACTTCGGCCAGGGAGAGGAGGTCGGCCCCGCGAGCGCGGGGATGCTCCGTCGTCCGGGTCGTTCGGCGAGGTCCCGGCGCCGTCGGCCCCGCGAGCGCGGGGATGCTCCGCCTTCGGGTCGTGATGCATAGGTGTGGCGGTCGTCGGCCCCGCGAGCGCGGGGATGCTCCGAGAGGAGCTGGAGCCGTGGCCCCGAGAGAGCCGTCGGCCCCGCGAGCGCGGGGATGCTCCGTACCAGGCATCGAGGGGTCCCCAGCCGTCGCGGTCGGCCCCGCGAGCGCGGGGATGCTCCTGATGCCGGAGCGGATGACCAGTCTGATCCGAGGTCGGCCCCGCGCACGCGGGGATGCTCCGGTCTCCCCGCCGTCGTCGAGGACGAGAGCGAGGTCGGCCCCGCGCACGCGGGGATGCTCCGGCGGTGGCGGCATGAGTATCCACATCCCGCACGTCGGCCCCGCGCACGCGGGGATGCTCCGTGAGCAGCCCTTACGTCCCGTCGGCCCCGCGCACGCGGGGATGCTCCGGGTGGTGGAGCGCCGCTCTCGACCGGCGTGGGGTCGGCCCCGCGCACGCGGGGATGCTCCGGTCTCCCCGCCGTCGTCGAGGACGAGAGCGAGGTCGGCCCCGCGCACGCGGGGATGCTCCTGGGCCATCCGTCCGCCCGCAGCTCCCGCATACGTCGGCCCCGCGCACCCGGGGATGCTCCGGCGGTGGCGGCATGAGTATCCACATCCCGCACGTCGGCCCCGCGCACGCGGGGATGCTCCGTGAGCAGCCCTTACGTCCCGTCGGCCCCGCGCACGCGGGGATGCTCCGGGTGGTGGAGCCAAGCCCTCGCCAGCCAGGCCCTCAATTTCTCGCACGCGGAGCGTCAGGCCGACCACGCGCACTGGGGCACCCTCCGTGATGTCGGCCCCGCGCACGCGGGGATGCTCCGCGGCCTACGCGCACGATGACCGGACGCTGCAGGTCGGCCCCGCGCACGCGGGGATGCTCCGGCCGTTCCACTGGGGTTGGCCCGCGATGGGCCGTCGGCCCCGCGCACGCGGGGATGCTCCGCTCGGCCAGCGCATCACCAGCCGCCTCTCGCAGTCGGCCCCGCGCACGCGGGGATGCTCCGCCGGACTGCGGCCACATCGTCCCGCCCCGACGGTCGGCCCCGCGCACGCGGGGATGCTCCGCTGCGGGGTCTTGTCGACGCGCTGCTCTGGCCGTCGGCCCCGCGCACGCGGGGATGCTCCTCCCCGCGCTGCTCCTCGGGCAGCCGGACCACGGTCGGCCCCGCGCACGCGGGGATCCTCCGTCCACGACGCCGAGCTCTACCGGCTTCATCCAAGTTGTCCTCGCGGGCGCGGGGATGCTCCGCACTTCCTTCAGGCTCGTGAGATGTTCCTGGCGTTGGCCCTGGGGGCGCGGGGACCCTCCGGTCGTCCTCGGCGACCACGACGACGACCTCGGGTCGGCCCTACGGGTGTGGGGATCTCCTGAGGGGTGCGGGCGACGGGGAGGAGGGACGACCCCGCGCTCCCGGGATCGGTGGCGTTACGGGGGTGGCTGGGCGGGGCTACGGTGTTCGTATGAGCGGTGGTGAGAGCTACTGGGGCTGGGGTCGGGCGGTCGTTTCTATCCTGGGCTCCGCGGCCGTTTGAAAAGCGACCGAAGGAAAACTGGCGGACCAGCCGGTATGACCGCAGGTCAGAAAGTGTCGTCCCCGCATGCGCGGGGATCCTCCGCCCATGAGCCTGCCGCCGCTCGGGACGGTGGGGTCGTCCCCGCATGCGCGGGGATCCTCCGCGGTCTTGTGCGGGGTGGAAGCCGGGCCGTGGGTCGTCCCCGCATGCGCGGGGATCCTCCGCACCGGTTGTACCAGCGGTATCTGGACGCGTGGTCGTCCCCGCATGCGCGGGGATCCTCCGGCGCTGACGGCCAACGGGCTGTCGACGTCCGGGTCGTCCCCGCATGCGCGGGGATCCTCCGGAGCACATGCGGCAGGCGAGCACCAACACGCGGTCGTCCCCGCATGCGCGGGGATCCTCCGAGGAGGGGTGGTACCCGCGCGAGCCGGAGTGGGTCGTCCCCGCATGCGCGGGGATCCTCCGGCCGTGACCCGGGCCGCCCTGGAGGAGGTCACGTCGTCCCCGCATGCGCGGGGATCCTCCGGCCAACGGCATCAAGAACGTCAACCTGATCCGGTCGTCCCCGCATGCGCGGGGATCCTCCGTTCTGCGTACGGGGCCTTCGGCGTGCACGAACGTCGTCCCCGCATGCGCGGGGATCCTCCGCTGGTCAACGCCATCACCGCCCGTGTCGAGCTGTCGTCCCCGCATGCGCGGGGATCCTCCCTGTGCGCGCGAAGCTGCGCCTCGCAGCTGGCCGTCGTCCCCGCATGCGCGGGGATCCTCCGCGGGCGCTGGAATGGCTGCGCGCCCGCGCGACGTCGTCCCCGCATGCGCGGGGATCCTCCGAGAGCACGTCATGACGGACACCCTCACCCCGGGTCGTCCCCGCATGCGCGGGGATCCTCCGACCGGCACGAGGGCGCTGGTCGTCACCGGCCGGTCGTCCCCGCATGCGCGGGGATCTTCCGCCGAACATGGTGGTGATTTGCTCGATGAGGCCGTCGACCTTGCGCCCGCGGGGACCCTCCCCGGGCTTGGGCTGCCACGCGCCCATGGACCGCGTCGACCCCGCGTGCGGGGGCCCTGTCCGAGGCTTTTCAGGTCGAAGAGGAGGGCCTACCGTCCTGGTATGTCCACAGGAGACCGGCAACGCCGCGACGGGTCCGCGAGACGAGTACGGCTGACGAGCGGCGACCACGGAGACCGCAAAAGCAGAAAGGGTAAAAGGCCGCGCCTCACCAAACCGGACCGTCCCGCGATCGACCGGGCGTGGCGGGAACTATTCGACAGGCTCAGCAAAATCAAGCAGCGTGAACAGGCGCGAGCCCGCAACGAACCTGAAGCACCGTAAAGCAGCGTTCCTCTCCCCGTGCCACGGCAAGCGCGTCGAACCCGCGCGCGCGGAATCCTCCCCGGTGCTCGCGGCGCGGCTCGTCAATGTCCCCGTCGACGCAGCGCCCGCGGGGATGGCCTGCCTGCGCCGGGGCCGAGGCAGGTCGCGGGGAGTGGCCCCGCGTCCGCGGGGATTCTCCGCCCCGGTCTCTCTTGGGCCGGGGCGGCCGACACGGCGGCAGGAAACCGGTAAGGCGCCCACCCCGCGCAACAGCGCCACCTGACGGCCGCTCTTGTAGGACACTCAACAGCCATAGACCCAACCCTTGAGGAGGAGCTCGTGACCGCCCCACACGAGCACTACCAGCCCACCGACGACGCCCCGCCCATGCGGACCTTCGCCGACCTCCGCGCCGCACTACGCCGGCACGGCTACCCCAGCGACCTCGACCAGTTCGACAGGGAACTCGCTGCCACCGACCTCGACGACCTCACTCACGTCCGCGAGATCACCCAGGCATACCGGCACCGTGTCCTCCTCCACCGCGACGCGGACGCGGCCACCGCCATCTCCCGCTCCAGCCAGGACATCGAGGCGGAACTGCGGCGCAAGATGAGCGAGGCCGACCGGTGAGCCTGGCGTTCTACTCCGACGCCGCCGAAAAGACCCTCCGAGAGCTCACCCGCTCCGAGCAAGCAGCCGTCGAAATGGTACGCCGCCGTCTCGAGGAGCAGCCCGACCAGCCCAGCGCCCGTCCGCTGCCCGATCGAGGAACGCGCAGCGCGACCTACGCCTACGAGCTCCTCCCCGAGCAGACCGGCGGCCGCGGTATCAGCGTCGTCTACCGCTACGCCGAGAACCTCGACGCGGTCTTAATCCTGTGGCTCATCGCCGGGCCCTGAACCACTGCCGGACCCACCGCCACCCCGCCCAGACCCCAGGCCGACCCCGCGCACGCGGAAATCTTCCGCCGCGGAGCCCTCGTCCTCGGCAAGGCAGATGGTAGGCCCCGCATACACGGGGAACTTCCGACCGCTCGGGGCGGCGCGCGCTGGCCGAACCTGTCGGCACCGCGCTCGTGGGGATCAGTCGCGCCGCTGAGCGGCTGTCGGGGGTTTTCGCGGGTTACGGTGTGACGTGGAGGATGAGAGCTGGTGGGAGCAGGCTGTTGTTCCTGTTCTGGGCTCAGCGGCCGGCCGGAAAGCCACCGAAGGAAAACTGGCAGACCCGCTGGTATGACTGCAGGTCAGCAAGTGGTTGGCCCCGCGCCTGCGGGGATCCTCCGAAAATCACCGCGCACTCCGCGCGGGCAGGCGCGTTGGCCCCGCGCCTGCGGGGATCCTCCGTGGAGCGGCTGTTGCGCGAGCGCGCCCTGCGCGTTGGCCCCGCGCCTGCGGGGATCCTCCGACCGGCCGGGGCTCACGGCAGCAGGTCACGCAGTTGGCCCCGCGCCTGCGGGGATCCTCCCCAGCCCAGCATCGAGGACGCGTTGCCCTGCGGGTTGGCCCCGCGCCTGCGGGGATCCTCCGAGGATCGGCACGACGCCGTGAGCGCCGGCCACGTTGGCCCCGCGCCTGCGGGGATCCTCCTCCCTCGCCGGTGATGGGGTTAGGCACGGGCGGGTTGGCCCCGCGCCTGCGGGGATACTCCGCCAGTGAGCACTGGCGCCTCGCGCGAGCTGGCGTTGGCCCCGCGCCTGCGGGGATCCTCCGTTTCGTACGGCGGGGTCCAGGCCGGTCAGGCGGTTGGCCCCGCGCCTGCGGGGATCCTCCGGTCTCGCCGGTCAGGGTGACGCGGGCGACCCAGTTGGCCCCGCGCCTGCGGGGATCCTCCGGAGCACCAGGCGGACGGCGTCCGCACCGAGTGGTTGGCCCCGCGCCTGCGGGGATCCTCCTCGCGGGCTCCCCTCTCGGTCAGGGCTCTTGGGGTTGGCCCCGCGCCCGCGGGGATCCTCCGTGGGCCCGCTCGAGCGCGGGGAACCTTTGCAAGTCGGCCCCGCGAGCGCAGGGATCCTCCAGATCGCGGCCCTCTTCGTCGGTGGGGTCATGCGTCGGCCCTGCGGGCGCGGGGATCCTCCGGTCACCAGCTCGACCACCACGGCGGTCAACTTGTTGGCCCTGCGGGCGCGGGGATCTTCCGCACGGTCAGCGGAGCTACTGGCGGACCAACAGGTCGACCACGCGCACGCGGGGATCTTCCGACGATCAGGCCGACGATCACGTTTCGTACCCCGTCGACCCCGCGCGCGCGGGGATCCTCCGGCTGCTGCAGGCGAACTGGCGGGCGCCGGGTTGCCCTCGCGCTGGCGGGGATCTTCCGACCGCTCGGGGCGGCGCGCGCTGGCTGAGCCTGTCGGCACCGCGCTCGTGGGGATCAGTCGCGCCGCCGAGCGGATTACGGGAGTTACGGTGTTGACGTGGAGAGTGAGAGCTGCTGGGGTCGGGCGGTCATTTCTGTCCTGGGCTCAGCGACCGGCCGGAAAGCAACTGAAGGAAAACTGGCAGACCAGCCGGTATGACCGCAGGTCGGCAAGCGTCGTCCCCGCGGGCGCGGGGATCCTTCTCTGAGCGGCACTCATGCCGCCGAGTCCCGCGAGTCGTCCCCGCGGGCGCGGGGATCCTTCACCTTGATCAAGGTGAAGCCCTCGTCTCGCCCGGGTCGTCCCCGCGGGCGCGGGGATCCTTCGGGAGGGGCGTCGTGTTCTGGCAGTCCGGGGTCGTCGTCCCCGCGGGCGCGGGGATCCTTCCTCGGCCTCGACCTCGGCATCTGACGCCCAGAAGTCGTCCCCGCGGGCGCGGGGATCCTTCGACACGCTCGCCTCGCCGTTCCGCCGAACGGTGGTCGTCCCCGCGGGCGCGGGGATCCTTCCTCCTGCGCGGCCGGGGACGCTGGCACGTGCGCGGTCGTCCCCGCGGGCGCGGGGATCCTTCGGTCCTCGACTTCCTCATCCGCTTCTGCGACGAGTCGTCCCCGCGGGCGCGGGGATCCTTCGGAGATGCGCTTGAACGTGATGATCTGGACGTCGTCGTCCCCGCGGGCGCGGGGATCCTTCTGGCCGGGCGGGGGTACGAGACGCTGACCGCCCGTCGTCCCCGCGGGCGCGGGGATCCTTCGGGCTACGGTCTGGCCGCCGAGGTGGAGGGATCGTCGTCCCCGCGGGCGCGGGGATCCTTCGGTGCTGGCGTCCAAGCGGGCTCGCTTCCAGGCGTCGTCCCCGCGGGCGCGGGGATCCTTCGACGTACTGCTCGGACCGCTGCCGCAAGGCCGCGTCGTCCCCGCGGGCGCGGGGATCCTTCGCGTGGAGAGCGTGGTGCTGTGCAGTTACGGCGGTCGTCCCCGCGTGCGCCGCGGGGATCCTCCGGTCACCTTTGCCACTAACTTGCTCCGCCCGGAGTCGGCCCCGCGAGCGCGGGGATCCTCCGTCCGAGCCGGTGAGGGCGACCCCGGGAGGCCGGTCGGCCCCGCGAGCGCGGGGATCCTCCGCGGTCCTGTCCGCGCGGTGGTCCTGGCCAGAGGTGTCGGCCCCGCAGGCGCGGGGATCCTCCGACGGAGAACTGGGTGGTCGAGGCGATCCAGGCGTCGGCCCCGCGCTCGCGGGGGTCCTCCGGTGTGCGGCGCACTTCGGGAATCCGCTTCGCCCCGTCGGCCCCGCGTGCGCGGGGATCCTCCGCTGGAGAGCGGCAGCACGCGCATCCTGGCGAGGTCGACTCGCGCTCGCGGGGGATCCTCCGGCCCCGTGTGCTCCGCCCTCGGCCCGCTGGGTCCCGGCCCCGCGCTCGCAGGGGCCCTCCTCCCTCGGCTGCCTCGCCGACGTGTTCAGGGCCATCGGCCCAGCGCTTGCGGGATCCTCCGGGACTCTTGCGCGAGGCCGCAGGCACACCGAGCGTCGACCCCGCGCTCGCAGGGATCGTCCGCGCTCTCGGTGTGGCTGGCCGGCGATACGGTGTACGTGTGGGGGTGAGAGCTGGTGGGTTCGGGCGGTTGTTTCTGTTCTGGGCTCAGCGGCCGGACCGGAAAGCCACCGAAGGGATACTGGCAGACCCGCTGGTATGACTGCAGGTCAGCAAGTGTTGGCCCCGCGCCTGCGGGGATCCTCCGGCCGGGGGGCTGCTCGCGTGGTCGGTGGAGCAGTTGGCCCCGCGCCTGCGGGGATCCTCCGGCCGGGGGGCTGCTCGCGTGGTCGGTGGAGCAGTTGGCCCCGCGCCTGCGGGGATCCTCCGGGGCAGCGCCTGAACTCGTCCAGCTTCGTGGAGTTGGCCCCGCGCCTGCGGGGATCCTCCGGTCCTCGGCAGCGGCTGGCGGGCAGAGGCTGAGTTGGCCCCGCGCCTGCGGGGATCCTCCTCCCCCGCGTCCCGCGCCCACGCCGAGAGCTGGGTTGGCCCCGCGCCTGCGGGGATCCTCCGCTTTCGTGGACGCGTCCGAGATCGACCCGATCGTTGGCCCCGCGCCTGCGGGGATCCTCCCTCCTCATGGTCCGCACGGGGCGCCGTCAGGTGGTTGGCCCCGCGCCTGCGGGGATCCTCCGTCCACCCCCACCCCCGAGCGCGAGCCCGCGTTGTTGGCCCCGCGCCTGCGGGGATCCTCCGGTATTGATCGGCACACCGAAACCTGAGAGGGTGCTGGCCCCGCGCCTGCGGGGATCCTCCCAGACGGCACATCACCGCAAATCTCTACGAACGGTTGGCCCCGCGCCCGCGGGGATCCTCCGACGAGAGCGGCGCCGCCGGGCCGGGTGAGGCGGTTGGCCCCGCGTGCGCGGGGATCCTCCGCGGCTCGCCGACCAGATCCTCAAGACCCCCGAATCGGCCCCGCGCTCGCGGGGATCCTCCGAGGCCCGTGTCCGCCGCGCGCCCCGCCTCCGCGTCGGCCCCGCGCGCGGGGATCTTTAGACGGATGCGGCGACGGGGAGGAGGGACAGCCCCGCGCTCGGGGGATCGGTGGCGTTACGGGGGTGGCTGGGCGGGGCTACGGTGTTCGTATGAGCGGTGGTGAGAGCTACTGGGGCTGGTGTTGGGCGGTCGTTTCTGTCCTGGGCTCCGCGGCCGTTTGAAAAGCGACCGAAGGAAAACTGGCAGACCAGCCGGTATGACCACAGGTCAGAAAGTGTCGTCCCCGCATGCGCGGGGATCCTCCGGGGAGACCCTGGCCCTCGCGCCCGAGCCTGAGGTCGTCCCCGCATGCGCGGGGATCCTCCGTACGACTTCTACCGCATGGATGCGCTGAGGAAGTCGTCCCCGCATGCGCGGGGATCCTCCGAGCCCGACCAGTCCGACGGGCTGATCTACGGCGTCGTCCCCGCATGCGCGGGGATCCTCCCGGTTTCAGGGAGCGGGCCGGGAGTCCCGTGCCGTCGTCCCCGCATGCGCGGGGATCCTCCCCAGCACTAGGAGCTGACCGACTGTGCGTGATGGTCGTCCCCGCATGCGCGGGGATCTTCCAGCCGAACTTGAGGCTCTTCGAGCTCGCGGCGTGTCGTCCCCGCGTGTGCGGGTATCTTCCTTCCCTGGCCTCAGCATCCGTCATGAAAAGCACCTCGTCCCCGCGTGTGCGGGGATCTTCCTGCCCAGAGGCCGACGCGGACCAGGAGCGGGTCGTTGCCCCCGCGCCTGCGGGGATTTTCCGCGGATTAACTTCCCGCTGGCCTCGCGCGGCCCGTTGCCCCGCGTGCGCGGGGATCTTCCGACGGGCGTGCAGGCCGGTCTGGAGCACATGCAGTTGGCCCGCGGGCGCGGGGATCTTCCGGCCGCTCGGGGCGGCGCGCGCCGGCCGAACTTGTCGGTCCTGCGCTGGTGGGGATCAGTCGCGCCGCCGGGCGGCTGTCGAGGGTTACGGTGTTGACGTGGAAAGTGAGGGCTGGCGGGGGCGGTCTGTTGTTTCTGATCTGGGCTTAGCGACCGGCCGGAAAGCAACTGCTGGAAAACTGGCAGACCCGCTGGTATGACTGCAGGTCAGCAAGTGTCGGCCCCGCGAGCGCGGGGATCCTCCAGCTCGTCGGCGAGCTTCGCGTGCGCGGCCTCGGTCGGCCCCGCGAGCGCGGGGATCCTCCGATGTGCGCTGGATGCAGCGTGCGATCGGCCTTGTCGGCCCCGCGAGCGCGGGGATCCTCCGGCGGGCTGGTACTTCCGGCCCGTAGACCGGATGTCGGCCCCGCGAGCGCGGGGATCCTCCGGGAACCTGCTACGCCGACCGCGAGTTCGACGGGTCGGCCCCGCGAGCGCGGGGATGCTCCCTCCGGGGCGACGGGCCGGGCGTGACGAACGAGGTCGGCCCCGCGCACGCGGGGATTCTCCGGTTGTCGAACATCGAGCCGTACGGGCTCGTCTGTCGTCCCCGCGTGCGCGGGGATCCTCCGGGCTACGCGCTCCTCTTCGACCAGGACTTGGGGTCGGCCTCGCGTGCGCGGGGATCCTCTGCTGCTGGTGGGTGACGGCACGTGTATACACGTGGACCCCGCGCTCGGGGAGCGGTCACTCGGCCTGTTCCACGCATCACCGTGTCGCCTTACGGGATCGCACGACGCGGGGCCCGGTCCGCGCGGGCCCGGCGACGTGCGGCCGCCTCGATCTCGGCACCGGTGCGCCGCTCCGCGTCGACGTCCTCGCGCGCCGAGAGACGGGGCACTTCGTCGGGGAAGGCGTGGTGGGACAGGGCGCGCATCGCGGCCGCCTGGCGCTCGCCGGCGCGGCGGTCGGCCTTGAGGACGTCGTGGTCGACGCGCTGGGCGGGGGCTGCCTGCTGGTGGGCGCGGAGCGCAGGGCGGTATCCGGGCGAGGCGTTCTCCCGGGTCCGTACGGGCGTGGGTGCGGCGGTGCCTTCGCCGTCGGCAGTGGCCGGGGCCGGGGTGGGCGCGGGGCCGGTGCTGGGGGCGAGGACCCGTACGGCCCGGACCACGGTGCGCCCCGCCGCCGTGTTTGCGGCCTCAATGATCTGGGCCTTTCGCAACCGGGTCTCGGTGGCCCAGACAGCCGAGCTTGGCCGCAGGATCAGGCACCCGCTGGCAGCGTTGTAGCCGACGGCGGCGACGGATCCGGCGAGGTCGGGTGCGATCGCCGTCCAGCGGTCGCGGAGCGTGGCTCCGGCGGCGGGGAGTTCCCAGGCGCGCTCGGCGAGCAGCGCTTGGAGGGCGGCGCCGAGCCCGAGCGGCTCGCGCCCGCCGGGCTCCGGTGCGGGTGGAGCGCGGCGTCGTGCTCGCGGGGCGGCCGCCGCCGTTCTTCCGCGCGGCCTTCATCGCCGCCCGCAGTGCGACCCGGGCGAGGTCCGCGCCGGAAGTCTTGTTCTCGGTGCTGCTCATGCGATCCCCCAGGGGCTCGTGGTGAGGGTGAGGTGGTCGCGGCCGGTCACGCGGTGGACGGTGGCGACGAGCGCGCGGGTGAACAGCCGCTGCGCGGAGTGCTCGCCGTAGCGGGCGATGTGGTCGAGAACGACCTGGTGGTCGTAGGTGGCGCGGGCGCGCCAGTCGAGGATCTGCTCGCGAGTCAGCTCCTCCAGCACGAGCTCGTCGACGACCTCGCGGACCTGTCGCCCGGCAGGCGCCACAGCGGGGGCGGCCGTACGGGACGCCAGCACCCGAGCCCGCGGCGCCGGGAGCGCGCCCAGGGCGGGAGCGGTGGGCTCCGGCTGGTCCTGGCGGGCGGCATCGGCGCGTGCGCGGGCCGCGGCCTGCCGCGCCCGGACCCGCTCCCACTCCCACTCGCGCGCCCACCCGGCGGCCCTTACGTCCTCGTGCAGCTGCCGCACAGTCGCCGCGCGCCGCTCCTCCTCCCCCGCGTACGGGAGCCGCTCCTCGACCTCGGCGGCGATCCGGCGACGCTGCGCACGGCGATCGACCTGCCGGTCCTCGCACCGCGGGCACGCCTGCCCGGAGTCGAGCAGGATGCGGTCGTCGCAGCGCACGTCCCCGCACTGCTGGCGCTGCGGCAACCCCCGCGCGAGCAGCCAGCCCGCCGGATCCCGGATCACGCCGCCCGTACGGATCTGCTCCCCCAGGCGCCGGAACAGCCGGGCACCGAGGACCTGCGGCGCATCCGTACGGCCCACGAGGCCCTGCAGGACGGCGAGCTCGGCGTGCGCGGCCGCCTCGACGACGCGGCGCAGCCCCGGCCTGGGCAGCTGCGCCCACATCCAGTCCACCGGCTCCAGGACCGCCCGCAGATCCTCCGGCGGCAGCGGCGCTGGAGCCTGCTTCGGTTGCTGACGGCCTTGAGCGCAGCCCTGAGGCTCCGGCACCAGGGTCACCGCCGGGCCCGGCCCGCGCTTTTCACTGCTGCTCGACGAGGGGGACTCCTCACGCTTTTCCCCGCGCAGCGGGCCCTCCTCACGCGCGCTCGCGCGGTCCGGCGACGGCGGGGTCCCCCCACGGCCTTCGCCGGAAAAACCCGAGGAGTCCTCAACTTGATCAGCAGGAGTAGCCCCAGAAGCGTGAGAGGCGTGAAGGTGTGCAGCATCGGCGCGGTCTGCCGAATCAGGCTCCTGGCCCATCCCGGTACCCTGAACCCCAGTAACCACAGGGGACACAGTCTCAACCGTCGTCTCAAGATCGCCGGATGCAGTAACGGCGAGGTCTGAAAACACCGCGCCGGCGGCCCCGCGGGCCTCCCGGACAGCGATCCCGTGCGCCCTGGCCACCGGCAGCAGCCGGACCCGACTGCGCGCATGCAGACCCGACGCCGTCTCCCGCCGGTCCACCGACAGCACGCCCTGCTCCTGGAGCCGCTTGAGGCTCTTCGCCCCGGCCGCCGCCGTGCAGCCCATCAGCCGCGCCACCGTCGCCGCCGGACGGCCCCGCCCGGTGTCCACGCTGCCCGAGCACAGCTGCAGCCACCCTCTGGAGTTCGACGACAGCACCATCAGCAGCAGCCCGAGCCGGTCCGTCGCCGCCCCGCGCCCCGTACGCCCCGCGAGCATCCCGGCCGGGGTTACCCGGCCGTCCCGGTGTTCCCAGCCCGGCGCGAACAGCACCTCGATCAGCGCTAGGAGCACGACCAGCTCCACCCGCGACAGCGCCAGGACGTGCCTACGGTCCCCGCCGTGCTGCGCCCGGTACATCGGGATCACCCAGCACTCCAGGCCCGTCATCCACCCGGCAGCGTTCGTCGTCCCGTTCGAGCCCAGCACGCCACGCTCGCGCAGCTCCGGTACTACGTGGTGCGCGACCCGGGACTTCTTCAGCCCGATCCACCGACCCAGCTCCGTCGCGGTGATCCGCGTGCTGTAGTCGGTTGCCACCGTGGCCTTCGCCATCAGCACTACCGCCGCCAGGCGCGCGGGGTCGCCCGCCCCGTCCAGGGCGGGATCGGACACCAGAGCGCGCACCGCGGCGAGCAGCCGGGTACGCATCGTCGCGGTCAGCTGGAGCGGGTTGCCCACCTCCAGCTGACCGACCGGACCGGCCGGGGCCGGGACCGACCGCAGCCGACGGCGCGCAGTCCTACCGGTGAACGTACGGGGGCGCGGGAGCGCGGCCGGTACCGTCACGGCGCTCACAGGCCCACCCGCACACACGAACCAGAGATCATCCCGGCAGCCTCACGCGAGCTGCCTGTGGACAGAGGCCGAGCAGCAGAGAACCCCCTGCTCCTTCCCGACTCCTGAGCTGGGACCTGCAACCGTCTCCCGCCCGACGGGACACGGCGCCCGAGCACAGCAGCGGCCCCCGCTGACAGACTCACCCGGTACCCCGCTCGGAGACACATGACAGCCTCCGACAGCACGAGCGGACGAAGGGGAGAAAATGCCCCGACCGTCCAATGAAAGGACTTTTTACGCGAATCGCCCACACGGGGGCGCGAGAGATGACAGGGGATGGGCGCGTACGGCACTATGAACTCCGTTCTCGTCCCGGCTTGCGCCGCGCACGTGAAAGGGCCCCATCTCGATGGGGTGCGGTTCGCCTAGAACCTGAAATTCGCTCGATCTACGGGTGCCGGTCGCCAAACCGGTGCCTCAAGATCGGGCCTTAGATCGGAGCTGTTACTCCGGTCCGTGGAAGTAGGCCGCACGGTGCGCCAACACCAGCGGCCGGCGGTAGAGGAAGAGCGCCCCCGCCAAGGGGCCCAAAACCTCCCGCGTGCAAGATCTCTACGTCATCCGACCCCCCGCAGCGGGTGGGGTCTGCCCCGAGACGCCGACAACGCGGCGCTCGGGGATGAGGCGTGTGGGCATGACGGCGAGAGCGGGGGCAGCCCCGCTCCGGGCGGTCACGCGTGTGCGGCGGTAGGAGGGACAGGGGTAACGTCCGTCGGCGGTGTGATCCTCACGCCGGAACCGTGGCTCCACCTGTCTGACCGGGGTGAACTCCGGGTACTCTGCTTCATGTCGCGTCCTGGCTTTGGAGGTTGCGGCCAGCCCGAGGGGTAGTTGCATACCGCCTCCGGCACCGGCTCCGCGTCGATCCTGGGTTACCAGCCCAGGGGAGCGGAGCCGCTTATAGTTCTGCGTGCCCCGACGATCCATAGAGATCATTGGCGCGAGGATCACCCTACCCCGGCGATAGCGCTCCGGTGCCCCATCCGCCACTGCGCGTACAGGAACAGACGGCACCGCACCACAAATCGCATAGGGGCACCGTTCACTCCGGCGCACATCCGCGATGATCGTCGACTGCGGACACTGGAATGGCACATTGATACTGGGCACGATCACCTCATTCCGCCGCGGACGCCCGCGCGGCCAGAGCCACCAGATCGGCGGACGCCTTCGGCCCGCTCACGAGCAACAGCTCTCTGATCGCGGCCCGGGCCGCGCTGTGCTGACGTACTAGGTCCGGTGACATTTCCTCCGCGCGCAGCAGGCATTCGACTGCGTCGGGCGTGTGTCGCCGCTGCGCGTGGGCTCGCCCCAAGTCCATCAACAACCTAGCTTGGCGCTCGGGCGACAACGAGGCGGCATCGATGGATTGCCCTATGTCGAGAGCCTCCCCGGCATCACCGAGATCCAGGGCGGTTGAGACTGTCTGGATCATGACATTGGTCGGGCCGAATTCGAGGTTGTAGTCATTGCGGTCCTCGCCGATCTGCTCCGCTACCCGTCTCGCGCTCTCCAGTTCCGCGCGGGCCTCCGAGCGTTGCCCAGACCTGGCGTGAACCAGCGCTTTTGCGAGGTGGAGCGAGCCGAGCACGGACAGGCCCTCCGGGGGGAGGTCCGCGCGCCGTTGGAGAGCTGCGACCGCTTCGGTGACCGCGTGTTCGGCTTCCTGGTTGTGCCCCAGGCGGACGAAGGCGTGCACCATGCGGAAGATCCCCGCGTGCACGAGGAAAATGTCACCGGATCTCTCGCCGGCGGCTACTGCCCGGTCAGCGGACACCCATGATGAGCGAGAATCGCCCTGCCGAGCGAAGGCGGCGGCGAGTGCTTGGTACGCCCGCGCCAGGTTCCGGTAGGCGACAGGCCGGTCCGGGGCGGGGACGGTGCGTACGGCACGTTCCAGCTGAGGGAGCAGCGCGGCGATTGTCTCGCTGATCTCCGGATACGCATTGCGGTGGGTGTACTCCCAAATCTGCTCGACGGACTCTTCGAGCGCACCAAGGTCAATGGCTCCCGATTCCTCGACCCCGGTGATGAGGCCGATCGCGGGGTGCCCTGAGATGACGGTTCGAGCACCGTCGAGGTCGTTGGTGGCCTCGGTGACAGGTGGAACCGAAGGGGTGAAAATCGGGGAGCTGGGGTCGAGCATCTGGATGGAGACACCCAGCGCGTCAGCAATCTCCTGGAGAACATCGACGCGACGTACCGGCTGGATTCCGCGTTCTACCTGGCTCATCCAGCCAGCGGACCGTCCATTCAACCGGGCTGCCAGCTCCTGTTGCGTCATGCCGCGCTCCTTGCGGAGCTTGGCGACGCGTTGGCCGAGAGCTCGGTCGCGGGGGTCTACCTCCTTGCCCGTGGGCTTGTTCATGTCGTCTCCGTCGGGCGCTTGCCCATCAGCTCGTTGAGAAACGTGACCTCGCTGCCGTCGAGGTACTGCTCTCGCTCGCTGAGCATCCGCTGCGTATGGGGCTGCGCCTCGTGGATCTGAAACGCGTCGTAGCTCGCGTAGAGCTCATAGAACACGCGGACCAGTGGTTCGCCCTCCGGGACATGGACGACGTAGGCGAGAGTGCCGGGTTCGTAGCGGATGCCCTCCAAAGTGCGACTCACGAGGGCGTCGAACTTCTTGGCTGAGTCGGCGTCACGGGTGGTGAACCGCACGACGAGTGCGTATCCGCTCACTTCTCCTCCTGGGATGGTCATGCATACAGTCTCACACTAAAACCTTCAGTGCTATGGATGCAACGACTAGGTTCTGTCGTCAAATGTCACGCCCACATCAGGAGTGACGCGAGCGTGACAGCTGCTTCGTAGGACTCGGCAGTCTTGTCGTACCGGGTGGCGATCCCGCGCCACTGCTTCAGACGGTTGAAGCACCGCTCCACGACGTTGCGGTGCTTGTAGACCTCGCGGTCGAAGGCCGGCGGGCGGCCTCCGCGGCTGCCCCGCCGGGCCCGGTTGCGGGCCTGGTCGGCCCGCTCGGGAATCGTGTGGGCGATGCCCTTGCGACGGAGCCAGGCGCGGATCGCCTTCGAGCTGTAGCCCTTGTCGCCTAGGACGTGATCGGGCCGGACCCGGGGACGGCCGGGTCCGATCCGGGGCACGCGGATCGCTTCCATCACGGCGGGGAACCGGGTGCAGTCGTTGGTGTTTCCACCCGTGACCACGAATGCCAGGGGTCGGCCCCGCCCGTCACAGGCCAGGTGGATTTTGCTGGTCAGACCGCCTCTTGACCGGCCGAGGGCCGGGTCGCGGAGCCCCCTTTTCGGGCCCCGGCCGCGTGCTGGTGAGCGCGGACGATCGTCGAGTCGACGGACACCAGCCAGTCGACGTCGCCCGCCGCATCCGCTTTCGCCTGGGCGGCGCGGAGCATCCGGTCGAACGTCCCGTCCGCCGCCCACCTGCGGAAACGCGTATGCAGCGTGGCCCACGGGCCATAGCGCTCGGGCACGTCCCGCCAGGCCGTCCCGGTCCGGAACTTCCACACGATCCCGTTCAGGACCCTGCGATCGTCCAACCGCTTGCGTCCCCGCAACGACTCGGGCAGCAGCGGCCGGACGAACTCCCACTCGGCATCCGACAGTTCATGGCGACGTATCACGACACCATGATCCACCAGCGGTGATCATTTGAAGACACTGCCTAGCACTGAAGTATTGACTAGCACGAAAAGTGTGCGTAGCGTCGGTCGTGTCGCCACCGCAGTTTCTGCGGCTCGTCTCTTCGGAGTCGGGCAGGTGGCCGGAGGCGGTAGCACCACCAAACCCCCTGGCTGGCAGGACTGCTGTATGACCTCAGCGCTGATGCGCTGTCTGTCCGCCAGGACGTGGGCCGCTGGCTCGTGGACCTGGTGGGCGGAGAGAGCACCCGCCCCGCGAATCCCCCTCCCTTCTCCTGCCGAGGAGTCGCCATGCCCGAGCTCGCCATGCCCACGGCCCGTACGCGCCGGGGCCGCACCCGTACCTCCCGCGTCAGCCCCCTGGACGCGATCGTCGTCTCGACCCTGTCGCCCGGTCACATCGACATGCGCAGGGTGGAGGCCACGCAGGCCCGCCGTATCTCGCTGGTGTGCCCGGACTGCCGCACCTGGGTGGCCGTGACCCCGCACCGGGGTACCTACCTCCTCAAGCTCGTCCCGCACCACACCGGTCGTGCTGGCGTCGACGCCGCGATCCGCTGCCGCTCCAGCAACCGCCTCGTCGACGTGGACCTCACCGACTCCATGTGGCGCCGCCAGTACGACGAGTGGGCGCGCGAGGAGCGTCTCGCCGTCGACCTCACCCGCCACCGCCGAGCCACCGTCCAGACCCTCAAAGTCGCCCGGCCCCAGCAGCGGCCTGCCGACCGGCGCGCGCAGTGGGAGCGCGCGGTGCCCGCCGCCCGCCAGGCCGACGCCGCCCGCGCGGTCCCCGCCGACGCGCTCCCCACCACTCGCGGCCGGGCCGTCGACGGCCCCGCCGGCGCCCCGCCGGCCCTGCGCCGCCAGAGTGCCGGGGACCGCCGTTCCGTCCGCGCCCTGGCCACCGGCACCCTGCGCGCTCTGGCCGACGCCCGCCAGGACCGGCTCGCGGGCGACGGGCTCGCCGAGCACCTCACCCGCGCCGCGTACCTGCACCTGGCCACCCTCTGGCGCCGCCCCCTGACCCCGGCCGACCAGCCCGCACACACCGCGCTCATCGCTGCGGTCAGGGCCGCGCTGCCCGCGCCAGTCCCGGGCGAGACCGTCGCCGCGTACATCACCCGCTGCCGCAGGTCCCCGCTCGCCGCCGCATGACCCGCACCACCATCCACACCCTCCGGGCCCCGGAGCTGCACCTCGCAGCCCGGGGCCCTCGCGCTCCCCCACACGGGAGCCCCCCAGACCCCCATGGAGATACCGATGTCCGCTACCGACCCGCTGACTGAGTTCGACACGGAGACGCTCGCGCTCCTGGAGGCGGTCGAGGTGCCGCTCCCCGCGTTCGGCGACCTGGACCTGGACGTCGCCTTCGGCACGCCGCTGGAGATGTACGACCTGGTGACCGCAGACGAGCTGGCCCGATGGGACGCCGTCTCCGTGGTGAAGAAAGGCCGGGCCCGGGCGCGCGAGGAGGTTGTTGCGGCCTCCGGGGCGCGGCGGGATGCGGCGCGGGACATCCTCGCCGCCGATCCGACCGTCACCGAGCGGGTCCGCGAGCGCCTCGTCGACATCCTCATCCCCGCCGCGCGGCAGCTGCGGATCGACCGCACCGTCGTCGTGTCGTTCGCGGAGTCCGAGGTGCTGGCGGCCTGATCCTCGCGCGCCCCGTCGCTCACCGCACGGCCCAGACGGGGCTGGTCGGTGAGCGAGCGGAGAGCGCGACGGATCACGCTCTACGCCAACGCCCGGCCCCCACAACGACGAACGCCCCGGTGGTTGGACACCGGGGCGTACGTGGGCCGGAGCCCGGCGAATCACCCGTCACGAGATGGAGTTCGCATGCCGAACGCTACCCTGCCCCGCTCGCCGCGCGTCCAGCGCGACCCGCTCCCGACCCGCCCGCAGCCGCACGAGACCGGGGGCCGTCAGCCGCAGCCGCCGACCGAGCCCGCCCGCCCCCACCCTCAGCGCACCGCCGCGACGTTCGAGGACCGGATGCTCGCCGAGGCCCGCCAGGCCGACACCCGTATCCCCGCCGGTCGTCGCGCGCCGCGTACCGCCGCCGAGCAGCGCGCCCGCCTGAACCACGCCGCGGGCATCGCCTGCTCGGACTGCGACGGCCACGGCGGCCGTACCTCGACCACCCACACCGACGATGTCGTGCGCACCTCTTGGGCGCGGTGCCTGACGTGCAGTGGGACGGGTGCGCGGTGAGCGCCCCCTGCGGTCACCCGGACCGCATGATCACCTACAACCACACCGGCGCGGACGGCAAACCGTTCCAGAGCGTCGCCATGTCGCCCTGCGAGTGCGGGCAGACCCCGCCCCCGCCGCCGCCCGCTCCCGCGAAGTAGCGGTGGGCGTGCCCCACATAAGACGCGCCCGCGCCGCGCAACTCCTCGCGGCGCGGGCGCTCTCCCACGGACCCGCGCATCCCCGCGCGCGCCGTTTGCTCGCCCTCGCCGGGCGGACGGCGGCGCGCGCTTTCAACGCGGGCCACCACGTCACGGACGTTCACCCTGCATCTCTCCCGGGAGCCTCGATGCCGACCACCTCCCCCACCTCCCAGCCGATCCCCGCGCCCGCGCCGACGCTGTGCCGCTACCGGCGCGAGCACGGCGACCCGACGACCTGGACCACCTCGGAGATTGAGGGCTGGCTGCACCGCCAGGACGCCGCCCACGCCGACCTCACGACGCACGCGAAGGGAACCCGATGACCCGCACCCGCACCGGTGGCCGTCCCCGCACCCTCACCGCCCTCAAGCGCCAGCCCGCGCCCACGCCCACCATCCCCGATTGGCGTCACCAGGCCCTGTGCCGTGACGAGGACCCCGAGCTTTTCTTCCCCGTGGGCGAGACCGGCCCGGGGGCCGTGCAGCTCGAGGAGGCCAAGAAGATCTGCACGGGCTGCCCCGTCCGCGCCCTGTGCCTGGAGTTCGCGCTCGACTCCCGCCAGCAGGACGGCGTGTGGGGCGGCATCTCCGCCGAGGAACGCCGCCGCATGCGCCGGCGCCGCGCATGGCCCGCGACCACGGACACCCCCGCCGCGTGACGGCCTGTCCGCTGCCTTTCCCCGCGCGGCTCCGGTTCGTCTCGTGCGAGCCGTGGCCGGGCGGGGCGAGGGGAGCCGGACAGCCCGGACCACGAAACCCCCGAGGAGAACCCGCCATGCCCGATCAGCCGCAGCCCACCACCGAGCAGGTTGCCCAGGCCATCGTCGACGCCGCCACCAGCGGGGACCAGGCGTTCACCGAGACGGTCGCCAACTCCTACACGACCGAGCAGCTCGAAGCGGCCCAGGCCTACCTCACGCAGGGACGCTGACACGCGGCTGTTGCCGTGTGAGGCCGAGAAAGCCGCGTGACCGCCTGCCTGCCTGCTGCCTTTCCCCGCCCGACCTCGCGCGTCTCGTGCGAGGGCCGGGCGGGGTGAGGGGAGTCGGACAGCCCGAACCACGACCACTCAGTAAGGGAGTTAATCCCATGGCCTTTCTCCAGCGCCTCGTCAGCCCGCTGCGCCGCATAAACGCCGACCCCGACAAGCTCGTGGAAGAGGCGTGGACGCACATCGCGGAGGCGGAGCGGAACCACGGCCTGTGGCCCGCGATGAGCGCCCTCACCGACCTCGCCACAGCCAAGGTCCAGGTCGCCCAGTACCTCAAGGAGCACCGCGACACGTGATCCGGGGCGCCCCGCACTCGGCACGCCGCGGCCCCGGCCGGAGACATCCTCCGCGCCGGGGCCGGCGGTTCTCCCGCTCCGCCAGGGCCGTGCAGGCCGTGGCGGAGCCGGAGAGCCGAATCAGGCTCGGCAAAGGAAAGAGGCCCCGTTGCCCGGGGCCTCTCCTTTGTTCTCGCGACCCGCTGACAAGGAGCGTTTCGCATGGTCAACGCTACCAGTGGGGGTGCCCGATGAGTACCACGACGGCCACCCCGACCCCGAGCAAGATGACGGACGACGTCTTCGTCCCGCGCAACCCGCTGCCCGCTCTGCTGGCCACGGTCATCGCGGTGATCTCCACCGTCCTCGCCCTGTTCGACCTCTTCGTGAACGGCCTGTGGCCCACCCTGCTGCATCTCGCCGTCGGCCTCGCCGTGTTCGGCGCGGTCCGGCTGTGCGTCGGCCTGGCCCTGGACCCGTTCTTCCCCGCTGATGACCCGGAGAGCAGTACATGACCGCCGTCGATATCCGCAAGCCCGAAACGGTCCGCCCGGACGACGACGACCAGCACTCCTGGCCCGTCCCGGCCCCGGCCGACCACACCGATCACGACCAGGAGCAGCCCGGCTCCCAGCAGCACGACCAGGACGACCGGGACGACGACCCGCGCACCATGCGGCTGCTCGCCGTCGTCGCTGGCGTCGGCGGCCTGGTCCTCGCCGGGATCGGTTTCACCGGCTCCTACAACACGCTGCGCCACCTCGCGGAGAGCAAGGGCTTCGGGACTTTCTCCTACGCCTTCCCCGTCGGTATCGACGCCGGCATCCTCGTGCTGCTCGCGCTCGATCTGTACATGATGCGCAAGCGGATGCCGTGGCCGATCCTTCGCTGGACCGCGCACGGCCTGACCGTCGCGACCGTCGCTTTCAACGCGGCCGCCGCCGGCCCGGTGACCGAGGACCCGCTCGCTGCGTCCATGCACGGCGTCATCCCGGTGCTGTTCATCATCGCCGTGGAGGCCGCTCGCCACTACATCGGCCGGATGGCCGACCTGCTCGCCGGTGAGACCCCGCTCGGGTCGGTCCCGCTGACCCGCTGGATCCTCGCCCCGCTGTCCACGCCGCGCCTGGCCCGTCGGATGCGGTTGTACAACCTCCCCTACAAGGAGGTCGCCGCCCAGCACCAGGCGTTGCGGATCTACCGCGAGGGCCTGCGCCAGAAGTACGAGAACCACGAGCAGAGCTGGCGCCGGGCGGCGACGCCGGACGAGCTGCTGCCGTTCAAGCTGGCCCCGTTCGGGTTCAGCGTGGAGCGCGCTCTCGGGGTCCCGCTGGAGGAAGAGACCAAGCGCCTCCAGCGGGCGGCGCGGGCCGCTGTTCAGCGTGCTGAGGCTGAGATTCAGCGCGTGCGCACCGATGTTCAACTGGGCGAGGCCCGCATTCAGGCGGAGGTCGACAAGATCCGTGGCGAGGGTCGCCTGAAGATCGCCCGGGCTGAAGCGGAACGCGAGGCTCAGGCGGAGATTCAGGCCGCCGAGGCCGATGCTCAACTGCGTGAGGCGCAGCGTCAGCACGCGCTCAAGCTCGCGGAGGACCAGGCTGCGGCCGAAGCGCAGGAGCTCGCCGACGAGACCGAGAAGCGGCGCACGCTCTCCCGGATCGACCGGGAGAAGGTGCAGGCCAGTTGGGGTCTGGAGCAGAAGCAGATGGCCACCGAGGCCACCGAGCGCGAGCGCCGTATCCAGGCCGATGCCGCCGCCCGCGCCCAGCGCGAGGAGATCACACGGCAGGCCGGCATCGCGGAGCAGGCGGAGCGGCGCGCGCGGGCGCTCGCCGGGGAGAGGGCGGCCCTGGAAGAGGCCGCTGAACGCGAGAGGAAGGAGGCTGAACATCGCGCCGCGACGGTGAACACGATCTTGGAGGCGCAGCGCGGAGCCGAGTCGATCGCCGTGTCGAAGGCCCGCGAGCAGGCCGCGATCGAGGACGCCGCCGCCCGCAAGGCGCGTGCGGCTGAACACGAGGCGGCGGCGGTTGAAGCCGCGGCGCGCGCCCGCATGACCCAGGTCGACTGGGATGTGCAGCGGGTCTCCGCGATGATCCAGGCCCGGGGCGATAGCGCGGTCACCGTCCGCGTCATCGCTGACGAGCTGGGCATCTCCACCGGCTCCGCGCAGGACCGCAAGACCAAGGCGCTCGCCCTGCTCAGGGGCGAGTCCACCGGCGATCTCGAGCGGGCTGCGGCCTGAAACGGAAGCTGATCACCGGGTCCTCCTGGCCCCCACGGTCGTCCCTCGCACCGTCCCGCCCGGCCTTCGCCGGACGGGGCGGCTGCGGGGGCCGGCCGCGGCCGCCAGGCCGACCGCGTCACCCGCTCCACCAAGCATGATCCGACCCTCAAAAGGGCCCGGAAATTTCCCTTTTGCACCCCCGACCTGGCCGTTTACGGAAAGTAGCGGCGAGGCGAAGCGAAGCGAGGCGAGGCGAGGGGATCACCCCCCTCCCCGCCCCCGCTGAGCCCTCCAATCGGGGGGTCACGGGGGTGTTCGCGCCCGCTTCGCGCCGCCTCGCCTCGCCTCTCCGCTACGCACTGTGAGGAGATTCGTCGTGGCAGACACCGCGACCGCGACCCCTGAAACCACCGCCGACACCACCGGCGACGGGGCCACGGACACCGCCGAATACACCGTCGTCACCGAGCCCGAGACCACCACCGACACGGCCTCGGACAAGCCGAAAGCCAACCGGTCGCGGCCGAGGGCGATGCCGCTGCTGATCCACGGCGGCAACGCAACCGGAATCGCCGCAGGCGTCGCCTACGGACTCGCCGGAGTGCCCGGTCTCATCGCCGCCGGCGCGGCCGGAGCCGCGGTCGGCGCCGCCGCGCTGGCGGGCCGCAAGAAGCGCTCGAAGGTCTCCGCCGCCCGCACGAACGCCGCGAGCAACCGCTCCGGCGGCGGGACGCACCGCTCCGGAGGTGGCGCGGGCAAGGGCGGCCTGCTCGGACGCGGCGGCGGTCGCGGCCGGGGCGGCGGCGGTGCTGCTGGTGGCGGCGGCCGCGGGCCCGGGCGCGGTGGCAAGGGCGGCGGCTGGCTGAACGGCTCCGGGTCAGGGGGCGGTGGGACCGGCACGAAGAACCGGCCCGGCGGCGGCAAGCACGGCGCCGGTGGCGGCGGGCGCGGCCCGGGAGGAACGGGCGGCGGCAAGCACGGCCGCGGCGGCGGCCTGGGCGGACTGCTCGGAGGTGGCAGGAACCGGCGCGGTCCCGGCGGTCCCAACTCGCCCGGCGCGAACACCCCGAAGGGCACCGGGAACGGCAAGAACAACGGGGGAGGCAAGAACGGTCCCGGCGGGAAGGCCGGCGCCCACCAGCAGTCTCGCACCGGCAAGGCCTGGCAGACCCTCAAGGGCTGGGGCAACAAGATGCGCCGCAACAACGGCGGCACCTCGAGCTCCGGCGGCTCCGGATCCTCCGGTTCGGGCGGCGGCTCCAGCTCGGGCACCTCCGGCTCCGGCACGAAGACCATCACGCCCGCCAAGACCCGCCTCGGTCGCGCCCTGCAGAAGATGCGCGGCCTCGCGAGCAAGCTCCGCCGCTCCAAGAAGAAGAGCGGCTCCACCAGCTCCGGTGGAAGCGGCCCGACCTCGGGCCGCTTCCACCGGATGCGCCGCCTAGCCGCCCGCAAGCTCGGGCACTGGCTGCGCTGCGCAGGCGCCGGACTCCTCGCCGGACTCGGAGGGCTGGCAACGCTGCCCCTCGGACTCCTGTGGGGACTGGCCCTGCTGCCGTTCAAGCGCCGCGACCCGCTCCACGGGTTCGCGCTGCCCGTCCGTGTCGCCGGACGGATCTGGCGGTTCTTCTTCCGCCGCTCCAAGGCCCGCCACGACAAGAGCGCCAAGGCGGACACGCTCAACCTCAAGGTCAACAACCCCAGGAAGGACACCGATCCCGTGACCGGACCCTCGCTCGCTGCTGGCACCACGGTGCTGGACGGCAACAGCTCCAAGTTCGCGATGGCCATGCGCGCCGCGCACGCCTCCTACACCGGCTACAGCCCGCGCAGCATGATGGAGGTCGCTGCCGAGTACGCCGGCCTGCCCAACGGCATCCGCGCCGCGGCCCTGGCGGTCCAGCAGATGGCCGTCAACGCCGACCAGAAGTACCCGTGCAGCAAGAAGGCGCTCGCCAAGCTGAGCGAGGCCTGCGCCAAGCTGGTCGCCGCCGCCGCTCGCGCGGACGGCATGGTCGCCTTCTTCCGCATGGTCCACGCCTTCGACATCGAGCGGATCGTCGCCCCGAGGACGAACGAGTGGATGTGGAACGTCACCCCGACCGGCTCCGACGCCGCTGAGGGCGCGATGTTCATGCCCGGCCGCATCGAGTCCGGGTGCGTCCTGATGGCCGTGCTCTACCGCACCTTCGAGCCGGTCCACATGATGCAGGTCGGCTCCGAGTTCCAGGGCATCGCCTACGGGCTCACCGCCCTGGCCGACTGCGTCCAGGCCCTCTACGAGCGCACCATTGCCCTCTACCCGGTCGACGACCGCGTCACCGACGAGATCGGCAAGCTCGTCTCGATGATCCGGGCCGCGTCCGACGACGCGGACATGGCCGCGAAGCTGTTCGTGGAGGACCACAGCCGCGAGATCAGCCACAACACCAGCCCCCGCAAGGGCCCGGCTGCCGAGTCCATGTGGAACACCCCCCGCTGACCCAAGCGGACCGAGCACGACCCGCACCACCAGGAGCCGGTGGCCGACCCCGCCAACGCGGGGCAGGCCACCGGCTCCTCTGCTGCCTATCCCCTGCTGCCGCCCCACCCCCGCCTTCCCGACCAGGACGGAGAACCTCCCCATGTCGATGCGTCACTGGGACTGGTCGCTGCCCAGCGGCCACACCACCTTCCTCGGATACGCCACCGAGACCGCCATGACCACCGTCGCGCTCGCCCCGCTCACCGGCCTGCCCTGGCAGGCTGCCGCCCTCACCCTGGGCAGCGCGGCCGCCGCCGGCACCGTCCACGACCTGCGCGTGAGCACCACCCTGGGCACGCTCACCACCCGTGCCGTCTCCTGGCTGACCGCGTCCGCATGGGCGTCCTGGGCGCTGGCGACCGCGCCGCTGACCACCACCGGCTGGGCGAGCGGCCTGGGCCTGGCCACCGTCGGCCTCGCCGCCAACGCCTCCGCCAACCGCACCGAGAACACCCGCTCCGAGCGCAAGAAGCTCCTCAAGCTCCGCCGCAAGTCGGTCGGCATCCTCCTGGACTGGGAAGACCGCATGAAGCGCGTCGCCCGCATCGAGGACTGCCACGGCAAGGACGTGCAGCACTGGCCCGGCGAAGTCGGCTACACCGTGGAGATGGACCTGCCCGCCGGCGGCACCAACGTCGACGACCTCAACGGCTACGGCCCGAAGTTCGCCAGCGACCTGCGCCTGCCCGACGGCTGCGGAGTCGAGCTGTTCCCCGGTGCCAACCGCGGCACCATCCTGATCGAGGTCACCCTCAAGGACGTCATCACCGCCGACATCCCTTACCCCGAGGACTACTCCGAGATCAGCCTCACCGAGCGGTTCCCGTTCGGCGTGTACCGCAACGGCGAGCCCGCGCTCGGCAGCCTCTGCAACGACTGCGGGATCCTCGTGGGCGAGACCGACGCGGGCAAGACCAACACCCTGCGCGTCGTCACCGCCCAGCTCGCCCGCATGCCCGACGCGCTGATCTGGGCGATCGACACCACCGGCGGCGGCGTCGCCCTCCCCTGGATCACTCCGTGGGCCACCGAGGGCATCGCGTCCGCGCCGATCGTCGACTGGATCGCGCACACCGAGGACGAAGCCCGCCTCATGCTCAAGATGGCCGCCGAGATCATCGCCGCGCGCAAGGCCGGCTACCAGCAGCTGATGCGCGAGAGGAAGACCGACAACAAGCTGCCGATCAGCGCGGAGATCCCCGGCATCGTCATCATCACCGACGAGACCGCCTCCCTGCCGTACGACATCAAGGAGATGATCGACAAGGTCGAGCAGGAGGGCCGCGCGATGCGCGTGCGCGCACTCGTGGCCGCCCTGCGCGCCACGCAGGACGCCATCACCGCGATGATGAAGCTGATGTCGAAGTGGCGGGTCGGCATGACCGTCTCCGACGCCGAAGAGCTCGCCTACCTCTTCCCCGGCTACATCAAGATCGACCCGAAGGACGCGCCCGTCGCAGGGTCCGGGTGGAACATGCACACCCGCCTCGGACCGAAGAAGCCGACCGCGATGAAGGTATGGCGCCTGGTCGACGAGCTGATGGACACCATCTGCCAGGCCACGGCCGGGCGACGGCCCAAGCTCGATGAGCTGTCTGCCGCGGTGGACAGCGGCGAGCACTACCCGCAGCGGTGGGCGCGCACCCTGCCCGACCTGTACAAGGGGCAGAAGCTCACCGAGTCCGCGCAGTACGCCGTCGACAACGCCGGTGAGATCATCGCCGCCGCGACGCTGCTCGCCTCCGACCCGGTGCCGCAGGGCAGCAGCATGGCGTCGCCCGCTCCGGTGGTGCCGGCCGGGTTCGAGGGGTTCGGCGGTGCAGAGGAGCTGTTCGCAGCCGTCACCGCACAGCTGGACCCGAACGCCGCGCACCTCGCCGTCCCCACGGCTCCGGCCCCCACGCCGGCCGCCGCGCCGACGGCACCGGCCCCGCTCCCCCGCCCTGCCCGCCCGGTCGATCCGCGCGAGCTGGGCTGGGAGCTCCTGGCCGCCGCCGGGGCGACCGGCTACACGCCCAAGCTCCTGCACGAAGCCCTCGCGGCGGAGATGGACCGGCGGAAGGTGGGCGACGCCCCGGCACAGCGCACGGTCGGCGGCTGGCTCCAGGCGTGGGCGAAGGACGGCAAGGCCATCAAGGACGACTCCGGGCAGTACACCCGCTACGTCGCCCGCGAAGCCGCGGTCGGCCCGGCCGTCTCCGGCCCGGCCACCCCGGCCGGGTCGGAGACGGCACCCCTGCCCGAGGGTCTGGACGCGGCCCTGGTCCTCCAGGCCGTGGACTTGGTCGTCTCCACGCAGTTCGGGTCGGCGTCGATGCTCCAACGCAAGCTGCGCATCGGCTTCGCCCCCGTCCAGAACCTGATGGACTTCCTCCACCAGCTGGGCATCGTCGGCCCGTCCGACGGCTCAAAGGCACGCGAAATCCTGGTCTCGACGGCAGACTTGGACGCGACCATGATGAGGATCGCCGACGAACTCGGCTACACCACGCGCGACTTGGGCGCGATGGGCCTCGCGGCGGCTGCCGCTTCGCATGCCAAGGAGTGACCAGATGGCTGAGACCGCAGACGAGGAGATCGAGCGCCTGGAGGCCGAACGGCACTCCTACAGCGAGACCTTCAAGAACACGTCCGACACGGACGCGGTCACGCGCGCGCACCTCCAGTCCGAGATGGACCGGCGCACCGACCGGATCCAGGAACTCCAGCAGCACCAGCCGCTCGGGTTCCTCGCCCGCTGGGGGCTGCGCGCCGCCTCCCTCGCCCTGCTCTGGGGCGCCTGGGAGGTCGGCCCCTGGTGGGCCAAGACCGGCTGCGTCCTGCTCGCTGCCTTCCTCGCCTTCTACAGCCTCGGCTGACGCACCCCCGCACCGTCACGGCCCGCCCGGGCCACCACGGACCCGCCCCGCCACCCGGCAGGGCGGGTCCTTCGCGTTCCCGCACCACCTGTCCCCCGCAAGGAGCCCGCCGTGGAACCCCGCGACCTCACCCTCACCGACCAGACCCCCGCCCCGCCCGCCGTCGCACTCCCCTACGAGGGCCTGGAAAAGATCTGGGAGCTGTTCCCCGACGCCCGACCCGGCGCCGGCGGCCTGCCCGCCCCCACCCCGCACACCGCCGTCGGCCTGCCCACCGACGAGGCGTACATGGCCCGGGTCTACGACCTGGTCCGCCGGGAAGAGGCACTGAACCACATCCGCGCGCAGTACCAGCAGGCCGCCGCGCACGTCGCCCTCGCCCCGGCCCCGGTCTACCCCCAGATCGTCGCCCAGACCCCGGCTCCCGCCCTGCCGCCCGCCCCGGCCCCCGAGCCCCAGCGCGCGGTGCCGGCGTACGTGTGGAAGTACAGCGCGCTCACCCTGTCCACCGGCGGCTGCATCGCGCTCACCGGCGTCGGCATCGGAGCCGCCGCCCCGACCCTCGCCCAGATCCCCGCCATCCTCACCGCGACCGGCCAGGTCCTGATGAGCGGGACCGTCCTGGTCGTCGTCGTCCTCCTGCTGCTCGCCCTGCGCGGCACCGGGGGCGGCGGCGGGCGCGGCGGCAACACCTTCAACATCCGCAAAGCGGTCTTCCGGCGCAACACCTTCCGGGGATGAGCCGGGCCGCCTGCCTCGCCCCCGCGCCCCGCGCCGGGGACGGGACAGGCCGCCCGGCCCGCACCACCGCCTCCCGACAAGGAGCAGCCACCCCTTGGCTACCAACGACCCCAACACGCGCGCCGAGAACGACCTCACCACGAAGGTCGCGACGACCAAGACGCCCCCGCGCCTCAAGACCGCCCGCGCCTGGTGGACCCAGGCGTGGAACGAAGGCGGCATCCTGTACTCGCTGTGGGACGACGTCCGCCAGGCACCCGACGCCGGATGGCACGGCATGGCCAACTGGATCAAGACCGCCCTCGGCATGATCGCGTTCTCGTTCGTCGTGTTCCTCTTCACCGGCGCCGTCGACGTCCTGATGGACGCCGTGGACCACCTCCTGACCGCCGTGCCCACGGTCCAGATCAGCGACAACACCTCCAGCGGCGTGTGGGCCACGATCGACAACCCGATCCGCTCCTACATCGCCGCCCACAGCGCGGACCTGCCGATCAGCGGGGCCACCGTCTACACCCTGTGGCGGTTCACCGGCCTGTTCTGCCTGGTCGCCGGGTTCTTCACCCGCAACAACGGCGTCCGTCTGACCTGGACGGCCTGGGGCGCGGCAGGCATCGCGATGGTGTGGACGACCACCCCGGACACCAGCCGCACCGTCGCCACCGCCGTCGCCCTGCTGGCCTGGACGCTCGCCTCCGCCTTCGCACTGCGCGGCCTCAACCTGCGCCCCCGCGTGCTCACCAACATCGGCGCACCGCAGATCACCGTCCAGCCCGAGATCCACGTCCCCGTCCAGCCCGGCCCCGCTGACAACGACAACATCCGCCACCTGCGCTGATCCGGTCGCTCTGCCTGGTCACCGCCACCGACGCCCACGCATCCCGAGCGCCGGCCGCGGTGACCGGACAGGCCGCCCGGCCCACCCCACCCCAGCGTCGAAGGAGCCCCATGGCCCTCACCCTCTTCACCCGCCGCCCCGAGCCCGCCCCCACCGAGGAGGTCCTCCACCCCGCGCGCTGCCCCGAGACCGGTGAGTCCTGGACGCCCGAAGGCGTCACCGTCGCCGAGCGCTACTACAACCTCGCGGGCGCGGTTGTCCTCGTCTACACCGCCGACACCTCGACGAGCCCCGGCACCTACTACGCGGTCGCCTGCCTCGGCTGCCACTACGCCACCCGCCAGGACTCCACGTACGCGCGCTACACCCTGACCGCCGCCGCGAAGGTCGCCAACACGCACGCGAGCAGCTGCCGGGCACTGCCCCGCACCATCCCCGCCCGCCCCGACGACGACACCGTCCGCGAACGCCTGCACTCCTGGGTGCGCCGCGCCCGCCGCCAGGACGAGGGCGTCCAGATTTGGATCCGTGACCTGGACCTGATGCGCCTCACCCTCCAGCGCACCACCAAGTGGATCGAGGCCGTGCTTCATCAGCTGGCCGAGGACCAGCCGGACGTCCTCTGGATCGCGCACAGCCAGTACAGCGACGCCGTCGCCTACTCCGCCCGCCAGCTCCCGGAGGCCTGACGGTGCCGCCCGGTGACCGCGACCATCCCGCCGCGACCACGCCCGGCACCGTCCCGTCCGGCTGCTACTGGTGGACCGACCCGGACGGCGACCTGTGCCTGATGCCCGGCTGCATGGCCCGCCTCCAGGACCCGGACGCCGACTGCACCTGCCCCACCCTCCAGGCCCGGCTCCTGCGCCTCGAGAACAAGCAGCGCGAGCGCGAGGCCGCCGACCGCTACGCCCGCCGGTGGTGGGACGCGCTGTCCAACGCCGTCAAAGCCCACCCCGACGCGCAGAGCATCCTCGCCGACGCCCGCCGCCGCGCGGGCCGCTGACCGGTGCGGGACGGCCGCAGGCCCAGCGCCCGGCCGTCCCGGAGCCCCACCCCGCCCCGAACACCGGAGCCCTCATGCCCCTCACTCGTCATCGCCTCGACACGCTCGCCGCCCGGTTCGGCCGGCACCGCGCCCACACCACCACCCGCGCGATCGACAGCGCGCTCGCCGAACAGACCGAGACCGCGAACGCACAATTCGCCGACCACGCGGCGCTCGCCATCGCGAAGCACCCGACCGCGCTGTCCCTCCAGCCCTCCGTCCTCGACGTCCGAGACCGACTCCTCCTCGACCTCGCCCGCCTCGAAGGCGTTCTCGTCGGCGCCCGCCACCACAACCTGGACCCGCGCCTCACCGAGCTCATGGAGGCCGCCGTCGCGCAGGGACACCGGCTCAGCCGGACCCTCGCAGCCGTCGCCCACGGCACCACCGACCCCACCCCCACGCCGCCGCGTGTCCAGCACGCCGCCGCCGACCTTCCCGGCCCGCACAGCTGAGGGGCCTCCGTGTTGCCTCGGCCCTCCTCCAGGGCCGGGGCAGTGCGGTGGTCCCTCAGCCGCCTCACGCGAGGAGAAAACGTGTCCGACACACAGCTGCCCACCGATCACGTCCGCGCGCTGCACGAGTTCGCGCTCCACGCGCACATCCGCCTGTCCATGCGCATCCCGGCCGCCCCCGACCCGCAGACGATGTGGGCGTACGCCTCCGGGAGCGCTGCCGCGTGGAACCTGCACCGCACCCTCGCCGCCCTGGCCCAGACCGACCCGGACGGCGCCACAGCCCTCGCCGCCGCCCTGGAAGAGGAGGGCGAGTGGCCGGAGATGACCGACCCGTACGCGGCCGCCGAAGGCCTCGGCCTTCCCGTACAGGGCTGGATCGACGAGGAGTTCGCCCGCAAGGACGAGGAGCGCGCCACACGCGAGGCATCGAAGGTCCGCGCGGGCCTGCTCGCGGGCTTCCCGCCCGGCAGCCTCATCGTCTTCGTCGGGGCGCCCGCCGCAGGCAAATCGACTGCCGCGGCCCATTTCCCGCAGGCCTCCAGGATCTGCCTCGACACCTACCGCGGCCTGCTCACCGGCGACGAGGGCGACCAGAGCGCCAACGCGCAGGTCGTCGCGATGCAGGAGATCGTCCTCGACGCGCGCCTGGAACGCGGGCTGACCACCGTCGCCGACAGCACGAACACCGCCCCTACCGCGCGCACGTTCCTCGTGCAGCGTGCCCGCCACCACGGGCGTCTGGTGCACGCCGTGCTCTTCGACACCCCGCTCGAGGAATGCCTCGCCCGCAACGCGGCCCGCGAGCGCCGCGTGCCGGAGCACGTGATCCGCGCGAAGCACGCGCAGCTCCCGTCCCTCGACGAGCTCCTCGCCGAGGGCTTTGACACCGCAGCCCGTTGGAGCCCCCGATGAGCGGCACCCCGAACGCCAGGACCGGGCAGGGCTGGGACCGGGCGGACTTCCGGTGCGGGCGGTGCGGCGCCCGCCGCACCGCGACCACGGAACCCGAGTACACCGCCGTTGTCGCGGCTCACCAGCACGCGCACGCGCTGTGGGACCGGCTCACCCCCGCCGAGCGGCTCGCGCTCACCGAGGCCACCCGACTCGTCCTCGGCGATCTGCGCCTGAGCGCCGAGTGGCTCCACGTCGTCACCCTGCACGCCGAGCAGACCGCAAGGAAGGACCCGACCTTCTGATGAACGCCCTCGACCGCCTGATCACAGTGCTGCGCGAGCGCAGCACTGTCACGGACACCAACCCGCCACGCGGCTGGGTCGTCCTCCTCGCGCCCGACGGGAGCCACCTCGCCTACCTGCCCCTGGCCGCCCCCGACATCCTCCAGCTCGCCGAGGACTGCGGCCTCGACACCACCGGGGAGAGCGCGGACGCCGACCTGCTCTGGGACGCCCTCGACGACGCCGCCCCGCCCACCCTCCTCACCGGGGACTGGACAGCGCTGCTCCGCGTCCACGACGGCACCAGCACAGTCGACGAGATCCGCCTGACCGACACCGAGCTCACCGACCTCGCCACCCTCCTCGACGACAGCGCGCGCCGCCGCGCTGAGCGCGAGCAGCTGCACGCCGATCATCCCGAGCTCGTCGCCGAGGTCACCGCGATCGCGGCCTGGCCCGAGGACGAACTCTCCGCCGACATCACTGCGATCGCCGCCTGGCCGGAAGACGAGCTCGCCGCTGAAATCGAGGATCTCGCCCCGCGCAGTCAGAGCGACATCTGCGTGCTCTACGCCGAAGTCCTCGCCCACGGCCGCCGAGTGGCTGCGACCCGCGCCCTCGACGACTGGTTCGGCGCGGTCACCGACCCCAGCGACGAAGACCCCCGATAAGCACCCCGCTCACACCTCCCCTGTTCGGTCAACAAGCAAGGAGCGTCTCGTGCGCGTACACATCACCTCCTTCGGGCACCTCCACGGCCCCCGCCCCCAGGACGCGGACATCACCCTGGACCTGCGCCCGTTCCGCGACCCACACTTCGACCCGGCCCTGCGCGAACTGACCGCCCGCGACCGACGCGTCATCAAGACGGTCCTCACGACCCCCGGAATCCGCGAGCTGATCGCGGCGACCGTGGCGCAGGCCCGCGCCTATGCCGCCGCGCCCGCCGCCCGCGAGCGGACCCTGCACATCGCGGTCGGCTGCTCGGGGGGCCGACACCGCGCCGGTGTCACCGCCCACGTCCTCGGCCGACGCCTGCGCCGCCGCGGCCACACCGTCACCGTCGTCGACCGCGACTTACACCGCCCCGTCGTCGACCGCCCCGCCCCACGGTGACCCGTACGACATCCCCGCCACCACTTCCCCCGACCCCGCTCCTTGCGCCCGCCGACCCCTGGTCAGCGGGCGCTTCGCATACCCCTCGGAGGTCTTCTTCGTGCTGATCCCCCGCCCGCGCCGCCGGATCGGCCGCCCCCGCCCCCAGCGGCCCGGCCCCCGCTACCCGAAGCCGCCCCGCCCGCTCCCCGGCCCATGGAGCAGGTGATGCCCCGGGCCCGCCGGAAGCGCCGTCGCGAGGCCCGCCGCGTCCCGCGCAGCGACGCGCACCTGCCCGAGTACGACCGCGGGGACTGCCCCGAGGGCCTCCTCACCCGACGGCAGTTACGCGACCTGGGACTGAGCCCCGGCGGACACGGCCCGGTCGCGGTGCTGCGCTGCAAAGGCTGCGCCTACCGGCCCGACCAGGCGTGCAACCACCCCACCCGGGCCTGGCTCTACAGCGTGGCGCTCGCCCGACCGAAGCGCACGCCGACGCTCGCCCAGGAATGGGCCCTGGACAGAGCGATGGCCGCGAGGTCCACGTGCCCGGAATGCAAGCGCCGGTACTACTTCAGGTAGCGTCGCTCGGGCGTGACATAACGACGAACCAATGCCAGCAACTCAGCATCGTCGTGAGGATGGCGTATCACACTGGCGATCTTGCCTTGCCGCCTCGGAACAGAGCCAGTCCTCCCTTGCCCCGATGTGAATGAGTACGGCAGTTGGCACCTGTGCTGAAGTATGCGCTCAGACCCAAGGCCCGTAGGTCAGCCGCCGTAGAGGCCCCACTCGTCGAGGCCCCCGTAGATGTGCGCTTCGAGGCATTGCGGGGCGTCAAGGCCCACGGCCTCACCCCGGTACACGGCGATGAGGGAGTCCTTGCCCCGCCACCACGAGTCGGTCACACCCTGTACTTCGGGTACCGGCTCGAATGCGCCGAGATCCAGTGCGTCGACGGCCTTGCGCTTGACCCTCGTGACGGTCGTGGCCCAGCGGCGGGCATGAGCGGCGAGCGCCAGGGATTCCACCCATCCGTCAGTGTTGGCATGCAGGGGCGTCCACTGGTAGGCGTCGATGCCGAACGCACCGTCGGGGCCGATCGCGAAGCTGTAGGCCATGGAAACCCGGCAGCCCCCTGCCGGGAACGACCAGCCTTCTGCGGGCATCTCCTCGGGGCAGTCGGCATCCAGGATGCGCGGACCGCCCTCGTAGAACGGGGCCGGCGGCAAGGCGAGGCCGCCCCAGCGGTCCTGGAAGGCAGCAGCCCGCTCGATCTCCGCAGCGGGGACCCCGTACTCGATCCACGCGTCGCGGTGTCGCCGGATGTCCGGCCGGCGAACACGTATGCCCTCCGTCTCGACAAACCGCTGGGCCCTACGGCTCAGGCCGGCAGGCGCGACCGGGACGGACGATACGGGCTGGTCAGCCATTACCGCTGCTCGCCGTCACCGGCGTGGAGCACGGCCGACGCAATCTCCCGCACGCGCTCCGGGCTGATCCCTGTGCGCTGCTCGACGGCGAGGGGGTGGTCGGTGGGCTCCAGCTCGACGAAGGGGCGCTCACCGACCGGACGGGTATGGACGCGCGTCTTCAGGTTGAGCGTCGTCGCCGGGTATACCGGAAGATCGGTGGTGAGCCAGCCGAAGTACGGCTTCTCAGCCTCGCGGCCGGGCCTGTCCCACAGATCCGAGGCTTGGGAGAAGCTCTCTCGGCTGAGCGAGACCCAGACGCCCCAGGAGAACACCTCGGCACTGCCGATGACCGGTATCTCGATCAGGCCCTTCACGAAGTAGTGCTGCCCGCGGACCACGCACTGGTCCGCGGAGAGCAAGCAGTCCTCGGCGTCGGCGAAGGCCGGCTCCCACACGGCGGGGGCCTCGGCCGTGTAGTTCATCGGCAGCTCAGGGTGGTGGTCCCCGCAGCATGCGCAGGTGAACCCCAAATCACTGGTCATGGGCCCGGAGCCTAGCGACGGACTCCGGCCAGACCCGAAGGGGGCTTACTCGGCCACCGCTCTGCGCGGCCAACTACCACGCTCAGTCGCGGCTGGTTCCCCCGAGGACAGGCGATGGCGTGTGGCTCTCTTGGCGCCGGAATACAGCAGCTACGGAACAAGTGCACTCCGCCAACACCGCTGCGTACCCAGGGCTGCTGCGACCCCTGCGCATGGGGCTACGAGCCCAGCCCCGACACCTACTTCGTCCCCACGGCCCCGGTCATCCACCGGCTGGCCGCCTGATCAAGGAGAATCACCGTGGCTCGTCCACCCCTTCGCCCGGCCCTGACCATCCGCGCCCGAACCGCCGTGCTGGTCGCGGCCGTGGTCGCCACCACCAAGGCCACCACCCGGTGACCGGCCGCACCCGCACCCGCCTGAACCGGGTGCGCGCCTCCGTCGGCATCGCCCAGCTCGCCCTCCAGCAGATCGAGGACGACATGAGCGCCGACGACGTCGACGGCCAGGAGCTCGCCGCGATCCTGCGCGAGCTCCAGGAGGACGCCGACGTCCCCTGCGGCCTCTTCCCCGCCCTCGCGCAGCTGGTCACCGCCGCCGCACGCCGGGCGGAGCAGATCGAGCCCGACCGCGACGGCGACGCCTCCTGCCCCCTGCACGAGGCCGCCGCCCTGCTCACCGACAACGCCGGGCCCCGCCTGAACTGGGCGGCCCGCTCCCTCGACCCGCAAGGAGATCTCGCATGACCGAGCTGATCTGCTACCCGCCGATGCCCGAGCACAGCCTCGTGGTCCTCATCGGTGCGTCCGGCGCCGGGAAGTCGACGCTCGCGCGCACCTGGCCCGCCTCGCAGGTCCTGTCCCTGGACGCACTGCGGGAGGCCGTGGCCGACGACGCGGGCGACCAGGACGCGACCGGCGACGCCGTCGCCGCCCTGCACCTGCTCCTGGAGGCGAGGATGCGCCGCCGGTTGTTCACGGTCGTCGACGCCACCAACGTCACGGCCGCCGCCAGGAAGCCGCTCATCGCCGCCGCCAAGCGCCACGACATGCTCCCGATCGCGGTCGTGTTCACCACGCCCGGCAGCATCTGCATCGAGCGGCAGGGCCCGCGGCCGGCCAACCGCACGGTGCCGGAAGAGGTGGTTGCCCAGCAGCACGACGACATGTTCGCCTCCCGCCGCACCCTGCGGGCCGAGGGCTTCCCCGAGATCGTCTACTCCGACAGCATCTGCCGACTCGCGCCGTACCTGGAGCGCCTGAGCGAGAGGCGGCAGGCCGACCTCGGGCTGGACGGTGGCGCCGGCCTCGGTGACCTGAACCTCGTGGCCCGGGTGTTCGGCGAGAACATCCTGCCGCTGTGGCAGTGGAAGCCCGGCTCGAACATCGCCGGCGGCGACCGCGTCGCGGAGATCCGCCTCGGTCAGCAGTACCTCACCCTCGCCCTGCGCACCGACGTCGACGGCGAGGGCGACGTCGGGTTCGACGTGATGGTGCCGTGCCCGCACGACGACGAATGCACCGGCCACGCCTGGGTGCCCGCCTACAGCGTCACCTGCCTGTTCCGCGCGCTCAACGGCGACCTGGACGACGACGAGGACATCGTCTGCACCGTCCACGGCCCGAACACCGACGAGGACCAGGAGGACGATCCCGAGGGCCGCGCCGACCTAGAAGAGCAGTTCGCGACTGCGGTCCGCGAGTGAGCCGCGCCGCCGACGGTCCGCACCCGCACCCGCTCACCCCGGCCGATCTCCCGGCCGGGGTGAGCGGGCGCACGGGTGCCCGGACTGCCACCTCCCGATCCAAGGCGGAAGCGCCGGCCTCGCCGCGCACCGCCGCACCGTCCACACCAGCGCGGACGACCCGCGCGGCCAGATCAACATCCAGTTCTGAGCGGCCCGGCCGCTCTCACCCCTTCTCGGAGGCCCGCATGGCCCGCAAGCCCATCACCTGGTACATCGCCACCCCCACCGACGGCACCATCGAGATGTCCCGCGAGGCCGGAACCCCGGTGGACCTTTCCGTCAACGTCGGCAAGGCCATCGACCACCCCAACCCCTGCCGCAACAAGTGGTACGACGAGAGCGGCTTCTCCTACTTCCGCATGGTCAAGCGCGTCGGCGAGGCGCTGGAGGACACCGGTATCTGGCCCATCACCTGGCCCGTCCGGTTGTGGATCGTGGAGCCGCTCGGGGAGACCGGCAACTGGAGCCAGCGCCACTACCCCTACCGGCTGCTCTCCCACCGGATCCGCGTCCTCGAGGAGACCGACGCCCACCGCGCGCTCGGACCCGCCGGCCTCGACGTCCTGAACGTCGTCCAGCAGGAGATCCCCGAGCGGGCCGCACGCTGGGCCGCGGACTGGGACGCCGACCCCGAGGGCATGCGCGTCCGGACGTGGAACTGGGAGCAGTGCGGCGGTCCCACCTGCGGCAGCGGCCGATGGGCGGACGAACTCGCCATGGCGGTCTCGCACAACCGCCGCGAGTCGGGCGCCCAGACCTGGATCGAGCACCTAGCGCGCAACGCCGTCGACCAGGCCCTCGCCGACACCGACGCCAGCATGACGGCCCGCTGCTACGCCTACGGCCGCGCCACCGGCCACGCGGTAGCCGCCCAGCACCAGAGCCGCTTCGAGCCGTACGTCCTGGACGCGCTGCGCGGCGTCGGCCTCGACTCCCCTGCCCCGGCCGTGGCCGCCTGATCTGCACGAACAGAAAAGGCATCCAGCCCCTTCGACCTGTAGCCCTGCCCCGGGACGGCCGCCATCGGCCTGGTAACCAGTCGGCCGCCCCGGGCCCCCAACCCGTACGAGACGAGAGGGAGATCCTCAGTATGGACTCCGTCCTGCACACCACGGGCCGCTTTGGCCCACGCACCCTCCTGATCACCGCCGCTGCCGTCCCGCTGACCGGCTGGGCCGTCCACGCGACCGTGCTGCTCAAGCAGATCGCTGCCAAGGAGAAGGACCCGCTGACCGGGCTGCTGCGCCGCGACACCTACACCGCCCGCGCCCGCCGGATCCTCGCCCGGCACGGTGACAACACGACCGTGGTCATGGTCGACGCCGACCACTTCAAGCAGATCAACGACCGCGACGGCCACGAGGCGGGGGACGCGGTCCTCGCCGCGCTCGGGCAGCGGCTCACGGCCTGGGCCGGTCCGCGCGCGGTGTGCGGGCGCCTGGGCGGCGACGAGTTCGCCGTCGCCCTCCCCCTGCCCGCCGAGCACCGCGCCGAGCGCCTGGAGCAGCTCGTGCGGGCACTGCACGCGCCGGTCCGCCTCGACGACGGGCGCCTCATCCAGGTCGCGGTCTCCGTTGGCGCCGCCACCACCGACACCCTCCACACCCGCGACCTCGCCGCGCTCCAGCGCGCCTCGGACGCGGCCCTCTACGACGGCAAGCACACCGGCCGCGCCGTCCTCGCGACCACCGCGCACACCCGCGTCCCCTCCATCAACGGGCGCAGGATGGGCCGTCCCGGCACCAGCGTGTGGGGGCAGGCCGCATGACCAGCACACCGCCGCGCGGCGACGGGCTGCGCGCGCTCACCGTCCGCCAGCCCTGGGCCTCCTGTATCGCCCACGGCTCGAAGAGGGTAGAGAACCGCACCCGGCCCTGGTGGTGGCGCGGATGGTTCCTCATCCACGCCGGCCGCGGCACCGACCACCAGGCGCTCACCGACCCCCGCGTCACCTGCACCTTCCCCCGACAGCCGCTGGAGTTCGGCGCCGTCCTGGCCGTCGCGCGCCTGACCGACTGCCACCAGGACGAGCCCGGCCGCGCCTGTTCGGCGTGGGCCGACCCGGAGGCGTGGCACCTCACCCTCACCGACGTCACCCCGCTCCTGGAGCCGATCCCCGCGCTCGGCCGCCTCGGCCTGTGGCGCCCCAGCTGCGAGCTCACCGCCCACGCCCTCGCCCAACTCCCCCACCTGAAGCCGTGACGCGCGCGAACCGGCCGAAACAGCTGTGGGAGCCGGGTCTCATCCCGGCTCCCGGCGCCCTCCTGGACTGGCGCGACGCCCGCCACCACGACGCCCGCAACGCCTACCCCTGCACGCTGTGCGGCCACCCCACCCACCTGCGCTCCCACACCGGCGAACCCGCCCATAAAACGTGCGCCGAAACGTGGATCGCCACCCACTACCCCGAGGCCCGCCGCACCGCGCGCTTCGCCTCCGACCCGGCCCCCGCGCGCCGCTCCGATGCCGCCGACGACCACGCCTGACCACTGCGAGTACGAGGAGATGCCCGTGAACCACACCCCGCGCGCCGACTCCGACCGCGCCCTCGCCTACCCCGAACCCCCCGCCACCTCCACCTGGCACCACACCACCACGCCCCGCCCGCGCACCCGCAAGCTCACCCCCGAGCAGCAGCGCCACAACCGCGAACGCCTCCAGCACGAGCTCAGCGCGAAGTGAGCGCCGTGTACGCCGACCTGAACCCCGCCCAGACCGCCGAAGCCCTCGAACTCACCCCACCCAGCCCCGACACCGAAGCAGCCGCCGCCCGCACCGTCGCCCGCCACGCCCACGGCAAGGAGGACCTCGTCCTCCTCCTCGACGCCCTCGGCCTCCCCCACAACGACGACACCCTCACCGCGCTGTTCCCCCTCCTCACGGAAACCGGAGCCACCCTTCCCATGACCGCCAAGAACCCCGCCACCGTCCTCGCCCCCGCAGTCGATATCGCGGCCTTCGACGCCGCTCCCGCTCCCGCTCCCGCTGGCCGGAGCGTGTCTGCGTTCGAGGCCATGGCCCTCTCGATGCACACCAACGGCGACAGCATCCAGGGGATCTGCGCGGCCACCGGCCTGAGCGAGACCGAACTCAGCGACCTCCTCGCCGCCCCGGCCACCGGTACCCCGGACGTCGCGCTCGCCGTCACCCCCGAGATCCAGGAACTGCTCGACTGGGCGGCCGCGCACCCGGCCGCCTCGGTCCGCAGCCGCGCCGCCCGCATCACCGCCGACCTGGCCGAGCTGTCCGAGCGCCGCGACAGCGAGGCCGCGCAGCGCGAGGCCGAAGCGAAGGTCGCCAGGGCCAAGGCCGAACTGGAGAAGGCGCAGGAGGAGCTGCGCACCGTCAAGGCCGGCACCCGCACCACCACGGCGGCCGCCGTGGCCGCCCCGATTCGCGCGGCCCTCGGCAGCGGCCGTACCCGGGAGGAGCTCGCCGCCGTACGGGCGTGGGCGCGCGAGAACGGCCATCAGGTCGCCGACACCGGGATCGTGCCCAAGCGGGTCCTTCAGGCGTACGACACCGCGCACCGGGCGCCGGTCCGGAAGGCCGGCTGACCATGACCGACGACGCGATAGCCCTGGACGAGGAGACCGTGCCCGGCGACCTGCACGGATCGACGGCGCGGTTCCGCCTCACCGTCTCCCCCACGGACGAGCGCACGGACGAGATGATCCTTCCCTGCAGCGTCACCGACCCGGCGCTCGCGCACACCGTCATCCACGACCTGGTCCCCGGCGACAAGCTCCGCGTCACCGGCCACCTCCGGCTGCCCCGCACGCCGGACGAGCCGATGCGGCTGGACGTCACCGAGCTCGCCGTGCTGGAGACCGCGCCGGAACTGTCCGACCCGGCCGCCGTCACCACAGCCGTCCTCGAGCGGCACGGGCCGTACGTCTGCTGGTTCGACGCCGAGAACTCCGGTGAGATCCCGGTGTGGACCGAGGCCGGGGTCTGGGTCGGGCACGCCGGTGACCCGGACGCTCTGGGCGAGCTGATCGAAGCCTTCGAGCAGCGCCAGGCCGCCAGCGGCGAGCAATAGCGGAACCGCCGTGCCCATCCGTCCCGAGAACCTGCACCGCTACCCGCGCAACTGGCCCCAGATCAGTGCGCGCATCCGCTTCGAGCGGGCGGGCGGCCGCTGCGAGTGCGAAGGCCAGTGCGGCCTGACGCACCCGGGCGGCCGCTGCCCCGCCGTCCACGCGGAGACCCACCCCACTACCGGGTCCGTTGTCTGCCTCACCACCGCCCACCTCAACCACACACCCGAAGACGTGCGGGACGAAAACCTCCTCGCCGCCTGCCAGCTCTGCCACCTGCGCATCGACCACGGCCACCACCAGGTCACCCGCGCACGCACCCTCGACGCCCGTACGGCGGCCACCGGACAGCTCGGCATCCTCGACAACGCCGACCTGGTCCGAACCGAACCACCCACCCCGCCGCCCCGGCCGCCCGCACCCCGCACAACACCCGCCGACCGCCAGCAACTCACCCTCACCGACCAGGAGGCCCCCTGATGCCCAAGCAGCCCCAACCCCCGCGCACCGTCCTGGAGCGCTTCCCCGCCGGAGGCCCCCGCGGCTCCTGGCCCGCCGAAGCGTTCGCCGCCGCCCAGCGCGCTCAAGGTGCGCGGGTGCAGGTCGTCATGGACCTGCACACCGACCAGTTCCTCGTGGTCACCGACACCACTACCCACTGATCCACTTCACCGAGAGGTACTCATGACCGAGACCGAGACCACCCGCTACACCGCCGACGTGGTCGCCCTGACTCCCGACGGCAACGTCCTGCTGATCGAGCGCGACTGGCCGCCCTTCGAGGGCGCCTGGGCGCTGCCGGGTGGCCACCAGGATGAGGGGGAGACCAGCCGCATGGCGGCTGCTTGGGAACTCCTGGAGGAGACCGGGGTCCGCGTCGACCCCGACCAGCTGCGCACGATCGGCACATGGGACCAGCCCGGCCGCGACCCGCGCGGCAGGTACAGCACCGACGCCTACCTCGACGTCGTCCCCACCGGCACTCCGATCACCGCCGGGGACGACACCCGCACCGCCCGCTGGTGGCCTCTGGACGCACTTCTGGAACGGCTCGCGTTCGACCACGCCGACATCCTCCACGCGGCCACAGCGTCCAGCGCCTGAACACACCGCACATACCGCGACACCGGAGCGCCGCGCCCGACCTCCCTGGCCGGAGGCGGCGCTTCGGTGTCGCCACCCTGCTGGGTGCCATGGTGAGCGGCCGATTCCAGGAGCGCGCCGCCGAACGGCAGGTGCTCACCGCCCACGGAGAGACGATCCGCCGTGACCGCTCCCCCGCTCTGATGGCTGCCGCAGACATTCCCGACCCCGACGAAGATGCGCCCGCTGACTGGGGATCTGACGCTCCGCTCAGCCTTGAAGCCCCGTCCCAGCACAGGCTGGGACGGGGCTTCTTTGCGTTCCAGGCCCAACTCCCCGACCAAGATCGTTCTACCGCAATCGGGGTAGAACGATCTTGGTCGAGTCTGGAGCAACGGCGAGGCGTCTGGCTGGAACCGCCCCGCAGCGACCTTCTTTCCTCACACGCGAAGAGTGACGGGCCCCGGAGACGACTACATCCGGGGCCCGTAGCCGTCCTAGTTCCCACGAGAGGGCGAAGCATTCCGGGTTCACGGAAGTCTCACCCGCCTCCCGCCTGACGACAGGGGACCATCGCGCGTGAAGAGGCCTCGCGTCGCGCTTCGGCAGCACGCTCACGTTTTCAGGAGGGCCGGTCTCGTGCCGAGCACACGGCGCCCGTCCGCCACCGCGCGGGTGGCGGCGGCCCGGACCGCCTCGGGCACGTCGAGGAGCCGTTCCGCAGGGATGCGGGGCTCAACATCCGACGCGACCCTCTTGGCCAGCAAGAACGGGACACCGGGCTGGGGGCCTGTGCCCAGGCGGCGGCGGGCGGTACTCATCCACCGCTCCTGCCCCGTGTGGAGCGCCGTCAAAACGACCACGACTTTGCTTCTGAATTCCTGTGAGACCCTGTCCGGCCCGCCGCTCTCACGGCGCTGCAGCGGCTGGGAGCGAGATACCCCCCGGCCGGAGCAAGCAGTGGAAAGGCCCTCTGTCACTGGCCGCGGGCGGCGGCCCGATCCTGGCCAGTCGGTGTGCCTCACCAAATTTTGCGCGGCCGTCGCCTCCTTAAGGGCGGGCGCCGTTCACGACGGCTACAGCGTGACGGGAGGCCTGCCAACGGGTGCGGCCGGCTCGGCCCGGGTCTTGCCCGGCCGGACGCCGTCTTGGCGGACCGCGCGTATGCATCCCGCGCGATCCGTGAGCATCTCCGGCGGCGAGGCATCCGTGCCGTGATCCCGCAGCCCGCCGACCAGGTCGGTCACCGTCTGCGGCGAGGTCGCGCCGGTGGCCGACCGCCCGGCTTCGATGCGGAGGCGTACAAGCAGCGCAACGCGGTCGAGCGGTGTATCAATCGGTTCAAGCAGTGGCGTGGTCTGGCCATGCGAACGGACAAGCTCGCCATCGCCTACCGGGCAGCGCTCCATTTCGCTGCCATCCTCATCTGGGCTCGGGCGTATGGACGTTGGGCGGCCCTATTTGGAGAGGCACGTCCTCAGCCCAGCGTGGCAGCATGCGGCAATGGTCTTTCGACACCCCGACGGCGACTATGCGATCACCGCAATCTACTCCGTGCCCGATGACGCCTGGCATCTGGAACTGGATCTCGTGGCCGGGCAACGGAGTCTCGTGACCGCAACCACCCCCGACGAGGATCCGGCACGGGAGCCGACAGTGCGCTTCAACCCGAGCGCAGAACACACCGACGTCCCGTACGAGGTCATGCGCTGGTTCATGCACCAGGTTGATGAAGAGATCCGTAGCTCCCGTGCCTGGATGCGGCTGAGACCGGAGCTCGTCGAGATCGTCTATCAACTACGTCAGGAGCACATGGGTGTCATCGACGATGACGCCTTTCCCCAGGTTCTGGCGGACATGCGTACCACGGTGCCTGAGGAGGACCTCCCCGCCGTTCTAGAGGCCGCCTTCGGGCGGAACCCTGACGGCACCACCAAGACCACCCGCAAACGCCCCAGCCTGTAGGCGATCAAGGAGACACGCCCTACCGCCCTGGCGCCGCTCGCGACCAAGCCGCAGTGGGGCGAGGGCCCTCCGGTCTCAGCAACGAGCCGGCGTTGCTGAGATCGGAGGACCTCGGTGAGGCACCGTCTCATGTGGCCATGAGCTCTTGGAGCGCCTTGTAGTCCTCCGGCGTCATGTGCTCCCGCAGGATCCGGTGGACAACGTTGACGTGCCGCCATGGGATCGCTGTGACCGGGATGAGAGCTGCTGGCGCTGTGCGGGGAGTTGCGGGCTGTGGAGGGCGCGGCGGCTGCGACGACTCAGGCGGTTCGGATGATGAGGCGGGGGCGGAGGTGATTACGGCGTAATCATGCGCCGGCTGTTTTCTGCTCTCGGGCACGTTCGGTGAGGCGATTACGCCGTAATCATTCTCGGCCCGCTCCCCCGTGTCGGCCGCCTGGGTGGCCGCACCTTTCCGGCTCCGCACGGTGCGCTGCGTGGATTCCTTGTCCTTGAGCGCCTGGAGCGCTGCGGGTTGCTCCTCGGCCGGTTTGTTGCCGATGGCTCGGAGGTGTTCGATCTTCTCGGTGCCGACCAGGTTCTGCATCTCTTCGGAGAGTCCGAGGAGTGCGAGGCGCGTCGAGATCCATGGCTGGGAGCGGTGCAGGCGTGCGGCGAGGGCACGTTGTGAGCCGTGGAGGGCGAGGAGTCGTTGCAGGGCGCGGGCTTCGTCCAGTTCGGAGAGTTCGCGGCGGTGGATGTTGGCGACGAGGGCGGATTCGAGGATCTCTTCGCTGGTGCCGCCCTGGCCGTCGTCGACCATGACCTTCACGGTGGTGAGGCCGGCTTCGCGGGCTGCTGCGAGACGGCTGGAGCCGTCGACGACGACGTATGCCGTGTCGGGTTCGAGTTTCTCCTCGGCGGCGGGGTTCGCGGCGATGTATGCGTCGCGGTTCATGACCGTGATGGCCTGCTTCTGCCCGTGGTCCTTGAGGCTTCCGGCGAGGTCGGTGAGGTCGCCGAGGGAGGAGCGCGGGTTGTCCGGGTTCAGGCTGATCCGGTGAGGGGGCAGCTCGGTGGGGGAGGGCACGCCTTCAGTGGGTACTTGGCGTGCTTGGGCGATGGCTGCTCGGCGGGGGCTGACGGGGGCGCCGCGGCCTGCGAAGCGTCCGCCTCCGAGCTTGTCTGCTTTGGGTGTCATGCGAGCTCCCGGGCGAGGGCGCGCATGGCGACGGACTGTGTGCAGGTGGGGGAGTAGGACAGGAGCGGTTGTTGCATGCGTACGGCTTCCTTCTGCTCCTTGAGGTCGCCGACGAGGCCGACGACGCGGGGGTCCTTTATGTCGACCCAGCCCTGGAGGGAGCTGGTGGCGATGTAGCCGCGGCGGGCGTCGTAGAGGTTGACGACGATGCCGAGGTAATCGATGACGACGTCGAGGTCGCTGCGGAGGTCGTCGATCTGGGTGGTGAGCATGTCGTAGGCGTCGGCGGAGCTGTCTTCGGCCTGGACGACGATGAGGGTGCCTGACTGTCCGGGGGCTTCGCCGTCGCGGCGGTGGCCGTAGTAGATCGCGGCGTCCATGGAGAGGCCGAGGCTGGGTGGGCAGTCGACGATGATTACGTCGTAATCACCTTCGAGGGGGGCGAGGGCTCGTTCCAGGGCTTTCTCGCTGGCGCGAACGGACGCGAGTTTGACGTCGAGGAGGAAGGCGTCGTTGCAGCCGGGCAGCATGTGGAGCCGGTCGCCGAAGTGTTCCTGGTCGACGGCGACGATCAGGTCGCGGAGTTCGCCCTTTGCCTCTCCGCCCATGTGCTTGGTGAGGCTGTCGCCGTCGAGGGGGAGGGGCTCGGCGCCGAGCTGGCGGGTGAGGTGGCATTGGGGGTCGAAGTCGATCAGGAGGACGCGCAAGCCGAGGCCGGGGAGGTTTTCTACCTCGAGCGCGTCGCTGCTGCCGTCAGTTTCCGGTGATGCGAGTTGTGCGGCGGCGAGCTGCTTGGCGACTCGTACCGGGCGCAGGGTGTCAGGGTTCTCGGCCAGGGCTTCTCCTGTCCCTGCCGTGATGGCGGTCTTGCCGACACCGCCTTTCTGGTTGCAGACGATGATGCGGCGGGTTGTCTCTGGACGGATGACCTCGGGGGAGGGGTTCATGTCGAGCCACAGCTGCACGGCTTGTGCCAGGCCCTGAGTAAGAGTCACGTCACGGGCGGCGGCAGCCTTCTTGAAGGTGTCCCACTGGCCCGGGGGGAGGAAGGTCGCGAAGGAGCTGGCGCCGCTGACGTCAACGGCTGCGGGGGAGGCGGCGAGGGCGGTCCAGGCGTGGATGGCTTGTTCCACGGCGATCTGGATGTCGAGGCGATGTTGTGCCGCACGGATCTTGAGTTGTTGGCGGAGGCTGGCGGGGAGTTTGGAGACGACCTTTTCGCGGTCGCTGGGCTGACTCATGGGTGAGATGTTACTAACCATCACGAGGGAGATGGGGGGTGCGGGGTTAGTTCACTCAATTGCCTGGGTGATTACGCCGTAATCACCCAGGGCTCTTGATGCCGGTCGCCGTAGGCCGATTCAGTCTTCCGTCCGGCTGTCCTCGGACAACTGCAGGGCCGGGAGACCGCTTCTTGCGCTGGGCTCTGCCTCACGGAGGGAGGCGCGCGGCATCGGCGAGCTGATCCAGGCGCTCACGCGGCTCCGGCGAGAGGTGAGGAGGGCCGGGGCAACCAGGTGGCCTCCGTTCTTAAGGGTGCGGTCCCCGTTACTTTCCCCCGTTCCCGGGCGGCTTCGGGGGCGGGCAACCGGTCGCGTTCCGACACCTGGTGCGGTCACGCCAACGTCTGTCCTGCTGCCCCGTGCGCGGAGGCGAGCGGGGGCCACGGTGTGCGTTCCACCTGGTGCAGTTCACCCGGTGGGGGAGTGCGGGACATCCCGTCATCCGGTGCGCTCGGTGAGGTGCATTAGGCGCGCCGTTCCCGTGCCGGGGGCACACACCACCACCGGGCCCCTGACGGCCCGCTCAGCGCTGCGAGCACGACGGCGCCGAGGAGCACCAGGACCACGGCGCGGGTCGTCCCCGGCGCCGCGAGCACCCCCCACGCCAGCACCCCCGGCGCGATCCGTACGGCCGCGCGCGCCGCGTACGGCCACCGCCCCCACGCCCGCAGCACCCGCACCACTCCCACGGCCGCGCCGCTCACCACCCGCCCTGCGGCACGTCCCGACCGCACCGCCGCCGCGTACGCCGCCCGCCCGGCCCGCACCGTCCACCGCCCGGCCCGGCCCGCCCCGCGCCCGCACGCCGCCCCGGCCGCCGCCGTTGCGGCCCATGCCGCCGGTCCGCTCCGCGCGAGCGTCCGGGCGACGGCCCGTCCGAGTGCCGGCCACTGCGCGAGGGACCGCGCGGCCCGGCCCGCTCCCGCCGCCGACCTCACCCCGCGCCCCGCCGCCCGCAGCACGTCCGGGAACCGCTCGCGCACCCGTCCCCGCACCCGCCGCCCGTACCGAACTCCCGACGTCCTCGCGCGTACCGCGCACCGCTTCACCGCCGTCGCAGCCGCCCGCAGGGGCCGGGCCCTCGGGGGCGGCGCCGGGGCCTCGTTCGTCGCCGGACGCCACCACGTCGCGTCACCTGGTGCGGTCCCGCTGCCCAGCTCGCGGCCGGACAGGTACCGCACCACTGCCCGCACGCCCGTCTCGAAACCGCGGTTGAAGTCCTCGGCGGGCACGATCACGAGCGACAGGACGACGGCGCCGACCACCCCCACCACCACCCCGCCCGCCAGGCCCAGACGCCCCAGAAGGTCCCACACGCTCGGCAGCTCGCTCATCCCCGCTCCTCTCACCACCTCCTCAACGGGCGCGCCCACCACCTCGGCACGGCCCAACCCCCGCCCCTGCTGGGCAATTCGGTCCGGGGCCGGGGTGCGCGTGGCTACGCTGCGGGTACAGAGAAGAAGAGCGGAAGGGGGCCCCTCATGGACGGCCCGACCGAAGAGACCCTGTGCGTGGACGGCGCGCGGCTGCGGCGCGCGCGCGAAGCCCGGCACCTGACGCGCCCGCAGCTCGCCTCCCTCCTCGGCGTGGGCCCCGACTGGGTGAAGAGGGTGGAGACGGGGCAGCGCACCGAGGACAGGCTGCCGACGCTCTACCGCCTGTGCCGCGTCCTGGGCCTGACCGACGTCGCGGAGCTGACGGGCGGGCAGACGTCCATGCCCGTGGCGACCGGCGGGCGCCTCGCCCACCCCGGCGTCGAAGAGCTGCGAGCCGCGGTGCACGCGCCGCTCTTCGTTCAGGAGGAGCCCGAGGACGTCGGTGTCCTCGCCGGGCGGGTCGCCCGGACGTGGGCGATCTGGCACGGAGTGCGCGAGCAGCGCACCGCTGTCGCAGCCGTACTTCCCGATCTCATCCGCACCGGGCACGCCACGATGCGCGCCGCCGAGGGCCCCGAGAAGCGCCGCGCCGCCGTGGTCCTCTCCGAGGTCTACGCCCTCGCCCAGCAGTACGCCGCGCACATCGTCGACCCGCCCCTGTACTGGACGTTGGTGGACCGGGCCCGGATGCTCGCCGAGACGGCCGACGACGTGCTCGCGCTCGCGGGCGCCGCCTGGGTCACCGGCAACGGCTTGCGGGCGGCGGGGGACACGGAGGGCGCGCGGCGCGTCGCGGCCGACGCCGCCGAGACCCTGGAGCGCAGCACCGAAGACGGCTCCGACCGGCTACGGGGGCTGTACGGGAGCCTGTGCCTGCACGTGGCCCTCAGCGCCGCCCAGGAGCGCCGCGAGGGCGACGCGTGGCACTGGTGGGACAAGGCCGACCGCGCCGCTGCCCGCCTCGGCACCGCGTACATGCACCCGTGGACGGCGTTCGGCGAGGGCAATGTCGCCGTGCACGGGGTGAGCATCGCCGCCGACCTCGGCGCCCACGGCACCGCGCTCCAGCGCATGACCGAGGTGGACCCGGAGACGATCCCGAGCGTCGAGCGCCGCTCCCGCTTGTACCTCGACGCCGCGCGCGGCGAGCGCGCGCGGCGCCAGGTCGCCGCCGCCCTGACGTACCTGCGTCTCGCGGTGGCGACCTCGCCGGAGGCGGTGCGCTACGTCCCCGCCGGGCGCGCGCTCGCCGAGGACCTCGCTCGTACCGCCCCCGCGCCCCTACGCCGGGCCGCGCACGAGGTCGCCTCACTCGTCGGCGTGCCCGTCGAGTAGACGGCGCCGCGCGGCATCGCCCGGTCCTCGGCGTACCGGGCGAGGACCGCCACAGGGGGCCATTTCGGCCCCCTCGGGTAGGGGGGCCGAAATGGCCCCCTGTGGCGGGTGACGGGCTCTCACGCTGAGAAGGTGCCGAACCTGGAGTACTACACCGATCTCCCGCGCGCGCTGCGCCGCCCCCGCCTCGACGCCGACGGGGAGCGCTGGCTGCCCGTCGCCGTGACGAAGGAGTGGCACAAGGAGGGGGAGGTCGTCGTGGTGTTCCTGCGGCCCGCACGCGGGGGAGGGCGCGAGTGGATCGTGCCCCTCCCCGACCTGGACACCCTGACCCGGGAGGCGACCCCATGACCCGCACGACCACAGAGGCGGACAGCGTCCTCGACGCTCTCACCGGCCGCCGGGCGGGCGACGGCGCGGCAGCAGGGCTGCGCGAGGCCGCCGCCCGCCTCGGCATCACCCTCCCCGAGCTGCGCGGCGACCTCCCCACCGGCCGCACCGCGATGGTCACCCTCGGCCGCGCCCCCGCCATCACGGCCCTGCGCCTCGCCGCCGTCCTCACCCACGCCGCCGCCGTCCTCCCCGACCTGCGCGCCGACCGCGCGGAGCCGGGCGAAGAGGAGGACGCGGCCGACGCCGTGACCGCGCTGCGTACCGCTCTGGACCGGGTGGGCCTGCGGCTGCCCTCTCTGGGCGCCGAGCGCCCCGCTGCCATGGGCACCGCCATGGTCGCGCTCGGCGGTGCCGCCTCCGGCGTCGCGGTGAGCCTCGCGGACGTCCTCACCCGCACCGCCGACGCCGCCCCGGTCCTGCGCGCCGACGCCGCCGAGCCCCCCGGCGCGGCCCGGGAGTTCTGGCCCCTGCCCGCCGTCCTGCTCCGCGACGGGCACTGCCTGCGGTACGGGGGCGTCACCCGCGTCGCCGCGCAGGCGCCCCGGCTGCCCGCCCCCCGCGCCTCCACCGCTCCCCGGCTCGAAGTGCGCTGCGTGGACGGCACCACCCTCCGCATGTCCCCCCGGGCCGCGCTCGACGTGTACCTCCCCCTCGCGTGGCGGCTCTCCCTCCAGGACGGCCCGCGCCCCTGACCCCCGCAGGAAGCGCGCGGGCACCCGGCCTCCCCGTACCGCAGCCGCCGGTACGGGGAGGCCGCTACCGCGTCAACTCCCATACAAAACAGGGGATATACTGGCAAGGTGCCGTAATTCGGCAACGTACGGGAGGGGACGGGATGCCTGAGCGGAACATCGAGTTCGGCGCGTACGGCGCCCAGGGCGTCAAGGGCCACGAGTTCGTCGCCCGCCGCCTCGACAGCCTCGCCGGGTTCATCGCGTCCCCGGTCACCACCCGCCGTGGCCTGACCGCGCGGCTGCGCTACCTCACGAGCAGTGCCCGCCAGCTCGCCGCCGCCCGGGAGGCCGGGCTCACGATCTCGGACCGCACGATCAAGGCGCAGATGCAGGGCACACGCCGCCCCTCCGCCCGTACGCTCCGCGAGATCGACGCCACTTACCGCGCGGTGCGTCGTCAGAACGTCTCCCGGCACCTCCTGGCCCGCCTCAACCGGCAGGGCCGGGGGACCCGCGTCGAGTTCCACCCCGTCAATCAATCCGGGGTGGAACGCCCTCGCCAGCGGGTCGTGGAGTACCGCACCCTCAACGTGCGCAAGTGGGAGCGGATCGTCGGCGCGTGGGAGGCCGGGGACGACGCGGGCCTGGATGCCGCGTGGGTCGACGAGGTGGTGGTCGACCTCGGTTCGCAGTGGGGTCAGTACGAGTACGTCACCAACATCGGCTTCGCCGCCTGAGTGCCCGTTTCCCTCGCTCGGCAACGCCCACCGCAAAGGACTGAAATGACTGACCTACCGCACAACGAGTACATGGCCGCTGTCGCCGACGCGCTCGCCGCCCGCGACATTGCGCCCGCACAGTGGTGGACCAGCGAAGACGACTCCGGCGCTGGCACCGACCGTCTCGACGCCGTCTTCCAGTGGCACACCGGCGTCGCGGACCGCGACCACTGGCCGCACGGCGTGTACCTGAGCTGGGACCAGTACGACGGATGGCGCCTCATCGAGGCCGGCGGAGGCCGGAACATCTACGACCTTTCGCCGGATTCCCTGATCTACTGCGACCCGCGGCAGGTCGCCGCCGACGTTCAGGCCCGGCTCACACACGGGCTCGACGGATGGTCCCCGGGCCCTATCTGCGTCGTCGGCGCCCGGTGGGACGTGCGCCCCACGATGGCCGCTGTAGAACGCTGGGAGGCGGCGGCCTGAACTGCCGCCCCGTTCGGGGAACGGTCACCGTGACCGTTCCCCGAACGCTTGCGCAAAATTCCCATTCCGGACTGACGGCCCTTGACCTGCTGTTACAGGGTTCAGAAACAGGCACTGACCTTGTTGTTTAACCCTCGTGTGGCTCCTGGCGGGGATGGCAGGGGGTCGCGCACGAGGCGGCGAATCGGGGTGCACTGGCTCCGTGGGCAGTTGCATACTCACCGCATGGCCTCTTCCTCCGGTCGGTTCCGAGATCCGCGCAGCACCGAGTACGACTTCCTTAGCTCGATCATGGTGCGATGCCCTGGCTGCGCGAAGGCCGCCCTTGTCGTTCCAGCGACCAACGACTCTGGCTGCGGAGGTCGGACCCTGTTCAGGCCGAGGCGTCTGGTCTGCCGTAGCTGCGGCTTGTCACGGCTGTGGAGCGGCCGTGCTGTCGCCCTCTCCCGGGGCACCGCCGCGCCAGCGACGGATCCATACTTCGGCGTGCTTTTGTGGCTCCAAATTGAGACTCGACACGGGTGGTTGTGGGCGTACGACCTGGAGCACCTCGACTTGCTACGGCGCTTCGTCCAAGCACCGCTGCGCGAACGAGCGCCCTGGTACGACACCGGGCAGAAGATGACGTTGGTCGCCCGTCTGCCACTATGGATCAAGCGCGCGAAGAATCGGGACGAGATCCTGCGCGGCATTGCTCGAATCCGCGCATCACTGGTCTGTGCCTGAAGATCTCCGGCCAGCGTCACGAGCGTTTCCGCCTTTTCCGGACAGTGACGCAGCCTTGGTGTGATCATGTGCGTTGTCGATCATGCCAAGGCCGCGAGGTGAGTCTGCTGCACGATGCTGTCCGCGTCGAGTCCCTGGCTGTGTTGTCCCGGTGCTGACGCGAAGCCCACCTCATCGCCCCTCTCAGGGGTCTCCCACCGCGTCCTCCTGCGGGTCGAAGCCCCGCAGAAGCGGATCAAGCTCCGCACCGGCCCCGCACAGGGCGCAAGCCCGGGTGGCGGGGTGCTCGGCAGCGTTGAGCGCCTGTTCCACCCGCAGGACCGGAAGGCCGGGCGGCGCCTCGGCGCAGTCCACGGCGTGCAGCACCGCACGGGAGGGCCCCCGGCGCCCGCCGCCGCTCTTCGCCAGCACCCACCCGGCGGGCCTGCGCGGCCCGAGCGCCACCTCCACGAGCGAGGGCGCCGGGAGCGCCGTGGTCGGCACGCCCGTGTAGTCGACGTCCTCGACGGGCCGCACATGCTCGGGGGCCCGCACCCACACCTCGTACTGCGCCGCCTCGACCTCCAGGCCCTCCCCGCCCACGTTGCGGTAGAGCGGGAGCGCGACGCGGTAGCGCCACCCGTCCGGGAGCTGGCGCCGCGCGAGGAGCCGCCCCCGCACCTCCTGCCCGTCCGCGAGCACCACCCACACCCCCGGCGCCCCGCTGCTGCTCGCGCCTTCGTGGCCCGACACACTCAGCCCCGGGCCCCCGCCGCCTCGGCGGCCTGTGTCTCGTGGGCGTGCTTGAGTGCGTCGCGGGCCCGCATCCGTTCCTCGGCCGGCACGCTCGCCCACAGCTCGTGCGTCACGATCGCCGCCGCGAGATCCCGTTCGCGCTCGCGGAGCGCGGCGACCTCCTGGCGCTCCTCCTCGCTCCACCCCGGGGAGGCCGGGTGCGTACGGGCGCCCGCCCAGTAGCCGTCCGGCCGCTCCCACGCGGGCATCGGCTCCGCCGAGGGCGGCAGCGCCGCGAGGCGGGCGGAAAGGGTCGCGCGTACGGCGGTGAGGTCGCGCTGAGCCGCGAGGAGATCGTCGGGGAAATCGGTCACACCAGCGAGGGTACGACCGGCCAGAGCGCGCGCACGGCGGTGATGTGGCGTTTTGCGCGGGTTCGGTTGCCCAAAAAATCGAACATGTGATCGGGTAGGGGTGTGAACGATGCCCTGCTCCGGCTCGCCCTCGAACGGCGAGCCACCTACCACGCCCTCGCCCTCGCACACCCCGCCGCCGCCACGCCTCTGCGCCGGGCACTGATCCGGCAGTCCGCCCGCTTGCTCGACGGCCCGCCCACCACGGCCCGCCGGGCTCTGCTGTGCCGCCCGCCCGCGCCCGCGTCCCCGCCCTCGCGGGGGACCAGGTGACGGCGGGGGACGGGCGCCACCGCGTGCTCGCCGCCGTACGGGACGCGATCGCCGAGACCGGCCAAGGCCCCTCCGTACGGGAGATCCAGCGCGTCACCGGGCTCGCGCTCGCCACCATCGCCCACCACCTGAAGGCCCTGGAGGAGAGCGGCGCCCTCGTCCGTACGGGCCTGCACTGGCGCACCTGCCGCCTGGGCTGACCGGCGGCAGCCGGGTCCGGCCCCGGATGCCGCCGCCCCCCACCCCTCCTACGCTGATCGCATCCGCTCCCGGGGGGCCTGGAGGTAGTCGTGGTCCGTCCCGCCTGGTCCGGCGCCGTGAGCTTCGGCCTGGTCACGATCCCCGTGAAAATGCTCCCCGCCGTCGGCGACCACAGCATCCACTTCCGGCAGATCCACACCGCCGACGACGGCCTCGTCCGCAACCGGAAGGTGTGCGAACTCGACGGCAAGGAGCTGTCGGCCGACGAGATCGCGCGCGGGTACGAGGTCTCGAAGGACACCGTGGTCCCGCTCTCGGACTCCGACTTCGACGACCTCCCCCTCCCCACCGCGCGCGCCCTGGAGATCGAGGCGTTCGTCGACGCCTCTGAGATCGACCCCATCCAGATGGGCGACACCTACTACCTCGCCGCCGACGGGCAGGTCGCCGCGAAGCCGTACGCGCTCCTGCGCGCGGCCCTGGAGCGCACCGACAAAGTCGCCCTCGCGAAATACGCGTTCTCCGGGAAGGAGCGCCTGGGGATGCTCCGTGTGCTCGACCAGGACGTCATCGCGCTCCAGGTCCTGCACTGGCCCGACGAGATCCGCTCCCCCGAGGGACTCGCCCCGCCCAGCGTAGACCTCACCGAGGACGAGATGACCGGGGCGCTCGCCCTCATGGACACCATGGCCCGCGACGGCATCGGCGACGAAGAGGACGAGTACCGCAACGCGGTCGAGAAGCTCGTCGAGGCGAAGGCCGAGCACCGTGCGCCGCCGCGCGCCGAGCGCGAGGAGCAGCCGCGCGGGGAGGTCGTGGACATCATGGCCGCCCTCCAGGACAGCGTGGACCGCGCGCAAAAAGCCCGCGGCGAGACCGGCAAGGACGCGACCGTCCACGAGATGCCGAAGAAGCGGGCCGCGAAGAAAGCGCCGACGAAGAAGACCGCAGCCAAGAAGGCAACGTCGAAGAAGACGACCGCGAAGAAGACGAGCCGGAAGAAGCCCGCCTGACCCCTGGCCTCGCGCGAGCGCCTGAGTAGGCCCTGTCCTCCCGAAGCTGCCGCGAAGTGACAAGTAGCTCTCTGTGATCAGAGTGACGCTCGGTCAGAGGGTGCGAGGCGGGGCCCGGGGACGTCGTCGGCCCGAAGGGCAGCGAAGTCGGCGTGCGCCTGGGCGACGGCTTCGGGGTATGCCTCGCGTTTGGCGTGCTCGGCGAGGGCCCGGTAGACGCTGGCCACTGAGGGGTTGTGGCCCTTGCGCTTGCCGGTGGGGATGATCAGGTCAGGCTGGATCTGCTCGACGGACTCGCCGCCCGCGCGGCGCCGCAGGACAGTGTGGAGCATGTCGTCGGTGATGACCGGGGGTCGGCCGCCGTGTTTGCCCTTGCGGGCCGCCGTGTCGAGCCCCTCCAGCGTGGACTCCCGGATGTTCTCCCGCTCGGTCTCCGCCATCGCGGCGAAGAACGCGAACAGCAGCTTCCCCGGCCCGGTCGGGTCGTAGATGCCGGGCAAGGGCCCGGCGAGCATCTCCAGGACCAGGCCGTGGGCGGTGAGGTGGTCGGCGAGCGCGGTGAGCTCGGCGGCGTCGCGGCCGAGGCGCTTCATCTCGTACACGGTGAAGATGACCCGGCAGTGCGGGGCGTGCGCCTTGACCTCCCGCGCGGTCCTCAGCGCCTCCTCGAACTTCGGGCGGACCCGCACCCGGGTACTGATCTTCTCGCTGAAGATCTTGTCCCTTGGGACGCCGTGTCCCGCGAGCGCGTCGAGCTGGGAGTCGAGTTCCTGCCCGAGCGTCGAGCACCGTGCGTAGCCGATGCGGATGTCCGCGCTCGGCAGGTCCGGATCGATCGGCGTCGGCGGCGGGGTGCCCGGCCGCCACGGCCGGCCCGGGCCGCGGTCGGCCGGGGTCGGCACGCGCAGCGCCTTCTTCAGCCGGGGCACCATCGTGAAGCGGCGGGTGTGGTAGGCGGAGGCAACCGCGCCGCCGCGCGAGCGGCACGGCGAGCCGGGCTGCGTGTCACACTTCGGACAGGCGTGCTGTTCGACGTCGTCGGCATCCGATCGGTCGGTCTGCGAGGGCTGCTGAGGGTCCGTCATGGGCCCGGATTCTCGCACAATGCAAGTCTCAGAAGGGGCTCCGCCCTACTTTTGAGTGAGAACGGGTTCTGCGAACGAATCCAGGGCCGACGGGGGTCCGGCGGCCCGCGATTGACCTTGCTCGCGCAAAGGGTCGTTTATGAGAACCGGATAACGTGGTTGCAGACTTGGACACCGGCACTGCGGTACGGATGCGACCACCTGAGTGCCGCGTGGACCGCGTGCGGGGGTCTGAAGCCGGACTGCGGATAGGTGTTCCAGCCCTGTCGGGATGCCCAGGAGAGTGCTGTTAGCGATCGTGACCTGTCAGAGGCCGTACGGGGGCAGTGTGAAGGTGTCGGCTGGCGGTACGAGGAAGCGGTTGAGCGCTTTGGCGATGCGGGGCCGGGAGGCGGCGTACAGGACGGTGTTGAGGGCCCGGATGCCGGCCCGGGTGCGGGGTGAGGCGATGCGAGGAACGCCGGGCGGTAGATGCTGGGCGCGGGTGATGTAGGGGCGGAGGATGTGCTCGTAGCGGGCGAACGCGTTGCCGTGATGCGCGTGGTGGGCGAGTTCACCGGCCAGGACGTAGGCGCCGGTGAGAGCGAGGCTGGTGCCCATGCCGCTGAGGGGCGAGGCGCAGTACGCGGCGTCGCCGACGACAGCGATCCGCCCCCGGGACCAGGAAGGCATGCGGACCTGGATGACGGAGTCGAGGAAGAAGTCGTCGGCGGTGTCCATGGCGGTGAGGATGCGTGGAATCTCCCAGCTCGCGCCGGTGAACAGGCGGCGCAGGAGTTGCTTCTGTGCGTCGGGTGCCAGGCGTTCGTCTCCGCGGGGCGGGGAGAGGTAGGACAGGGAGGCGCGGGTGGTGCCCCGGTTGTCGGGGCGCAGGGTCGCCGTGCGTCCATGGGTGGCGTTGTGCCAGCGGGCCCAGGTGCCGTCCGAGGGCTCGCGGGGGATGGTGAAGTACGCGGTCGTCAGGCCCACGGGGCGGATGTCGGTGGTGTCGCCGAAGATCAGGTCGCGGGTGCGGGAGCGGGCTCCGTCGGCGGCGATGACGAGGTCGAATGCACGGTCCGGCCCGTTGCGGAAGGTGACGTCGACCTTCTTTCCTGTGTCGGACAGCTGTGTGATCTCATCCCCGAATAGGTACTCGGTGTGTGGGTGGGTGGCCTCGTAGAGGATGCGCGAGAGGTCGGCGCGCAGGATCTCCAGGTCGGCGATCGGTCCCTGGCCGCCGAAGGCGCCGCTGGTGAAGGCGGCTCTGGTGCGGTTCGCCGCGTCGACGAAGCGGATGCCTTCTTCGCGGGTGGCGTGGTCCCGGAGGGTGTGTTCCAGGCCCATCCTGCGGGCGACGTCCCGTCCGGCACCGCGCAGGTCCACGGTCTGTCCGCCCTCCCGCGGGGCGGGGGCCCGCTCGACGAGGGTGGCCTGCATTCCGTGCCGTTTGAGCCAGTGGGCCAGGGCCGGACCGGCGATACCGGCTCCCGCGATCAGCACATTCCGGTGCGTCATGGCGCTCCCTTTCGTTTTCCTGGGCTTCTCCCGCCTCGGGCGGCGGCTCCGGTGCGGTCCCGGCCGGGTCCGCTTGTCGTGCACGGCCCCGGCCGGGGCTCAGATGGCGAGGTGCTGCTTGGTGCCGGAGTCGTCGGCAGTGGTCTCGGGGGTGATGCCGTGCTGCTCGTCTTCGGGGCGGCCCTTCTTGGGCAGCAGGAAGGTGATCGCGAAGAAGACCACCAGCAGGCATGCCTGGACGATCAGGGCCCGGTGGAAGCCGCCGGTGAAGTCGCCGGTCTTGGCCTGGGCGAAGAACACCGAGCCGAAGACCGCGACGCCGATGGAGCCGCCGACCGCCTGGACCGCCGACAGGACCCCGGAGGCGGATCCGATCTCGTCGTCGTCGACCGCGGCCAGGATGAAGCTGAACAGTGCGGCGATCACCATGCCGGCGCCGATGCCCGCCACTGTCGTGCCCGGGACGATGTCCCAGATCGAGAACGAGGCGGAGTCGAGGCCGTCGAGCTCGAACCACAGCACGGCGGCGCCGGCCAGCTGGACCAGCGGTCCGATCTGGAGCACCTTGCGGCCGATCCTGTCAGCGAGGAACGCGCCGCTGATGGCGCCGCCGATCGCGGTTCCCACCGCGAGGGGCAGGTTGCCAAGGCCCGCGTCACCAGCGGTGAAGTGCTGGCCGATCTGGAGGAACAGGGTCAGGACGAGCTGGGTGCCGATGAGTCCGCCGAAGAACAGGGCGATGCCGCCGAGCCCGACGGTGAAGGCGGGCTTGCGCAGCAGGCCGGGGGTCACCAGCGGCTCGCGGCCCACGGCGGCCGTGCGACGCTGCTGGAGGGCGAAGAGGGCGAACCCGATCGCGGAGGCGGCCATGGACAGCCACGTCCACAGCGGCCAGCCGCTCTCCTGGCCCTGGTTGAGCGGCAGCACCAGCAGGGCGCAGGACGCCACGATCAGGGCGGCGCCGGTCATGTCGACCCGGACCGTGCGGTCGCCCGCCTTCTTGGGCACGAATTTCGCGGCGACGATCAGTGCCGCGATGCCGATGGGCAGGTTGATCAGGAAGACCGAGCGCCAGCCCAGGCCGAAGAAGTCGCCCTCGATGAGGAAGCCGCCCAGGACTGGGCCGATGATGCCGCCCAGTCCGAGGACGGGGCCGAAGATCGCGAAGACCTTGGTGAGCTCGGGGCCGGAGAAGTTCTCGCGCAGCAGACCCAGGCCCTGGGGCAGCAGCATCGCTCCGGCGGTGCCCTGCAGCAGGCGGAAGGCGATCAGCGACTCGATGTTCGGCGCGATCGCGCACAGCAGCGATGCAGTGGTGAAGGCCGCGAGTCCGATCAGGAACATCCGGCGCCGGCCGTAACGGTCACCGAGCCGCCCGCCGAGCACCAGACCGGCGCCCAGGGTGAGGGCGTAGCCGCCGATCACCCACTGCAGTCCGACCGAGCCGGCGCCGAGGGACTTCTCCAGGTCCGGTCCGGCGACGTTGACGATCGAGGCGTCCAGGAGGTCCATGATCTCCGCGACGATCATCACCGCCAGGATCAGCCACCGCCACCGGTAGGGCTCGGTCGTCTCCTCGCGGGTGGGGGACGGGTCACGCATTCCAGTTACCTCCATGGTGAAGTAATTCCATCATGAAGGTAAAATGGTGGCGGTAGGTTGTCAAAGCGGATGACTGTGCGGACCGTGTGACAGGAGAGAAGGGCGGAGGCGTGGAGGAAGCAGTGCGTGACGGGGTCGCTCAGCAGCGTGAGCGGCTGATGGAGTCGCTGAGGATCTACGGTGGCCACTACTCCGAGCTCAGCCGGCGCTTCGCCGCCTGGCTGGGCCTGCACTCCACGGACGCGACGGCGGTCCTGGAGATCGCCGCCGCCGAGGAACGCGGCACCCCCCTGTCACCGGCGCGGCTGAGCGAACGGATCTCCCTGTCCACCGGCGCCACCACCGCGCTGCTGAACCGCCTCGAAGCGGCCGGGCACATCACCCGCGCCCGCGAGCACTCCGACCGGCGCATCGTCACATTGCACAGCGGCGAGCACATCCAGGAGCGGGCGGACGAGTTCTTCGGCCCGCTCGCCCACCGCCTCGACGCCGCGATGTCGCCCTACCCGCCCCAGTTCCTGGAACAGGTCGAAGCGTTCATGGCCGACCTGAACGCCACCATGGACGGCCACCTCACGGAACAGAACGCAGTGGCACCGCGCTCCCTCCGCACTCCCTGATGGACGAACTCCCTGACCGGCTCGCTCCCAGCCGGCTTCGCCGCACCCGCTCATCCTCTTAGCCCGCGCCCCGCCCTACGCACCCGAGGAGCAGCCACCTTCGCGACGGGGCCGACCGGGGCTACTCCTCCTCGTCACCGTTCTCGGGCGCGTCCGGATCACGGAAGGGACGCAGGCCCTGGCCGGGACCGCTGGCAGTGATGTTGAACAGATAGCGGCCCAGGAACCCGCTTCGGCGCTGTCCGGCTGCTCGTCAGGCCGGGGACGTGGCCGGCTCGCCGCTGCGCGGGCCGGGCACCGAAGCCGCCACGGCGGCGACGAGGTCCAGGTGGGAATTCATGTCCAGCTCGAACCGGCCGTACGGGTTCACGTGCGTCCAAAACAGCGGGGACAGGGCCCGCCGGTCGGCGTCGGTGAGCTTCTTCTGCCATTTCTCCTCGGCGAGGATGTCCTGGAGGAGCAGGGCGTTGACGTGCACCAGCGCGGACTGGAGCAGGTGCAGCGCGAGCATCGAGACCTCCTGGGACTCCTTGTCGGAGCCGGTCAGATCACCGTCCTTGCCGTAGAGCAGGTCGTGGTTGGCGGAGTTCCAGTTCTCCACGACCTGGAGTCCGTCGTTGATCTCGCGGCGCAGGTCGGCGTCGGCGAGGTAGTCACAGATGAACGCCGTACGTGCCGCCCGGCCGAGTTCCTCGATCGCCCGGTAGGTGGGGTGCTTGGGGCCTCCGCGGGTGAAGCGCCGCAGGACCTGCTCGGCCTCGGCGGTGCCCAGCCGCAGGGCGGTGGTGTACTTCACGATCTGGTCGTACTGCTGGGCGATCAGGTCCCAGTCGATCGTCTTGGTCGACAGCACCGGCGCCAGATGCGGCCAGGTGTCGTCCTCCCCAGCCGCCGGCCGGTACAACCGCGCCGAGCCGACGTTCTTCAACCTGGGGAGCAGGTTGAAGCCGAGCATGTGGGCGAAGGCGAACCCGACGATCGAGGCCCCGTGGGTGTCGGTGTACTGGCGGTCGATCTCCACGTCCGTGCAGTGCCGCAGCACGCCCTCGATCATCGCCGCGACCTCGGAGGCCGAGCAGGACTTGAGCTGGGAGTAGACGCACAGCGACTTCCGCTCGACATGCCAGTAGATCATCACCCCGGGCCCGCGGTAGCGCTGGTGCCACTCGGTCATGAAGTTGCTGGACCAGGACCCGAACTTCTTCGAATCGCTCGCGCAGGCGGTGCCCTCGCCCCACCACGCCTGATCGCGGGCGGCGAAGGTGGCGTTGACCAGGCGGACCAGGGCGGCGCGCAGGTTGGTGCGGTTGACGAACAGGTGCCGCACCCGGCGCAGGACGGCCTCGCTCTCGCCGTGCTTGCCGGTGACCGCGACCCGCTTGATGCCCATGTTCGTGCCCAGCGCGAACAGCACGAGCAGCAGCCGGCGCCGCAGCACCGCCTTCGGGACCGCCTCCCTCGTGGCGACTGAGGCGAACTCGGACGTGAACCCGGTGGCGAACTCGGCCTCCTTGAGGATGTCGATCAGGTCGATGGTGCCCCACCTGCGTTCGATCTCCGCCTTCAGCGCGACGAGGTTCTCCGGCTCTGCCTGCTTGCCCAGCGGCGAGACCTTGATCCACGGCTCGCCGTGCTTGCGGACGATGTCCACGCCGCCCGTGGTGCCCAGCTCCAGCGCGGTGTCGAGCCGGGTCAGGGCCTCCCGCAGCCGCTTCTGAAGGGCCCCGATGAAGGACCCAGGGTCCTGCGGCTGGCGGATCGCGTCGTAGTGGACATCGCGGTTGTCCTCGAAGTCGGGGGGCAGGTCGCCCTCGGGGTTCTGCCACCGGCCCGCGCCCGGGACCCAGATCTCCCGGCGCCGCAGCGCGTCCCGCAGGCTGACCAGCACGCACAGCTCGTACGGGATGCGCTCGACGCGGCCGCGCTCGTCCACCACTGCCTTGCGCCACTCCTCGCGCACCACCCCGGCCAGCGGGATGTTCTCCGACTCGTCGAAGAACGCGCCCTCCTTGGCGATGGGCTGGTCCAGGTACCGCTTCAGCAGGTCGATGGCGTCCATCACCGGCCGGTAAGCGGTGTTGTTGCACTTCAGCTCCACCGCCCCCAGCAGCGGGGAGAGCATCCGCCGCCAGTGCCCCGAGTACGACGACCGCAGCACCGTGCGCACCCGGGCCCGGTAGCGGGCCTCGTTCGCCGCGGCCTCCGCCGCCAGGGCCTTCAGCGTGGACTCCCCGGCCACCGGGAAGATCACCTTGCGGACCGTGCCGCCCGGCTCCGCGACCGCGGCCTCCGCCAGCCGCAGCAGAATCCCCTCCTTGCCACGGACCCGCTTGAGATCCTTGGTGAACTCGCCCTCAACCTTCTTCTCCGCCCGCGTGTTGATCCGCTGCACCAGCTGGATGAACAGCTCCACCAGCGAGTCGGTGATCTCCGTCTGCCGCACATGGCACAGCGCGGCCAGCAGCGTGTAGCGCACCGGCCCGGCTGCCGCCCGCAGGTCCGAGGGGTACTCCTTCGACGCCCGCGCCCGCCACGCCGCCACCAGCTTCTCCGACACGTCCCCGAATAGCTCCGGCGCCAGCTCCAGCGCACGCACCCGCTGGAGCTTGTTCACCTCCGCCAGCAGACTGTCCAGCCCCAGCGCGCCCGGGTCCGCCTTCAGCTCGGAGAAGAATGACACCCCGCCGCCCGCCGACTCCTCCCCGCCGGCGTCCTCGGCCACCAGGTCGTCCAGCCGGGACCGGGTCGCCGCCGACAGCCGGCCCACCGTGGCCGTACAGCCGCGCCTATCTCGCGTCCTTCGGGAACGTCCACCCCCTGGGCAGGGTGGCGCAGCCGCACGAGGTCGCGGAAGTCCTGTGCTTCCTGGTCTCCCGCGATCCGCCTTCGTTACGGGCGCCGTACTCGCCGCGGACGGCGACTTCACCGCGGGCTGATCCACCGTCCTGTCATCCGCAGACAGGCATAAGAACGTTTGTTCTTACGTAGTGTACGTTTGTTCCTATGCGGGAGAGAGAAACATTCGAAGAACAAGGCGCGGCGGGCGGTGAGGGGCGACGCACGCGTCGGCACGATCCGCGCCGTCGGGAGCGGGTGCTCGACGCCGCGCTGGAGGTGCTCGTCGAAGACGGGGTCGCCGGGATCACGCACCGCAAGGTGGCGGCCCGCGCCGACGTGCCACTGGGCTCCGTCACCTACCACTTCGCAAGCCTGACCGAACTGTGCACGCAGGCGTTCGCCTGGTACGTCGAACAGCGCACCGCCGAATATGAGGCCCTGTTCACCCAGGTGGCATCGCGCGAAGACCTGATCGACGTCCTGGTGACGGTGGTCCAAGGAGGACCGGCCCGGCATCGCAGCGCGGTTCTCGGCTTCGAACTGCATTTGGCGGCGCTGCGCGATCCCGCGCTGCGCGTCCTAACCCAGCAGTGGACCAGCTCCAGCCGGGCGGTGCTGGCCCGCTTCACCGGGCCGCGGGCCGCCGCCCGCCTCGATGCCCTCCTGGAAGGAATGATCATGCACGCACTGCTCTCCACGGACCAGGAACCGCCCGAGGCGACCCGGGAGTCCCTGGCGCAGACGCTCGGCCCGGCCGCCGGGCCGAGTAAGTGAAACCCCGTGCCGCGCCAGGCTCGTACGCACGCGAGACCGCGAGCGCCGTACGGGCGACCTACCTCGTCTTCGCCCTCTTGGGCCTGGCCGGGGCCACGTGGGCGTCCCGCCTGCCGCAGATCCGGGACCGCATGGATCTGGACGCCGCGGCAGTGGGTCTCCTGTTGCTCCTCCTCGGGGTCGGCGGTCTGGTGGCGTTGCCGCTGGCCGGTCTCCTCGTCACACGGGTCGGGCCGCGCCGGGCCGTCACCACGGTGGGCGCGTTCGTAGGTGCCGGCCTCGCTGCGGTGTCGACCGGCTTCGCTCTCTGGCCACCGTTGCTCCTCATCGGCCTCTTCGTCCTGGGCACTGCCACGGGCTTCTGGGATGTCGCGGTGGCCGTGCACGCCGCAGCCCTCGAACGACGACTCGGTCGCGCTCTGATGCCCCGCTTCTTCGCCGGGTTCAGCCTCGGCACCGTCGTCGGCGCCTGCCTCGGCGCGCTCCTGACGGCGCTGGGCGTAACGGTGAGCCTGCACATCGGCGCGGTGGCCCTGCTCATCACCGTGCTGACACCCGTGGCGGTTCGCCGCTTCCTCCCCCGGAGTGCACCCCCGGCATGGCCACCACGCAGGACGACGCAGGAGCCCGGACAGCGCGCATGGCGCGACCCACGCACGGTCGTCCTCGGCCTCGTCGCCCTGGCCTTCGCGTTGGCGGAAGGAGCGGGAAGCAACTGGGTCAGCCTCACTGTCATCGACCGCCACCGCACCACGGCCGCAGTCGCTACGCTCGCCTACGCCGCCTTCCTCGCGGCCGTCACCCTCGGCCGCTGGCTCGGTCCGCTGATCGTCGGCCGCCTGGGCCGGCCAGGAGCACTGCGCGCGTCTGCGTTGGCCGCCTGCCTCGGGGTGGTCTTGTTCGCGGCCGGGCCCAGCCTCTGGGCGGGGTTCGCGGGGACGCTGCTGTGGGGAGCGGGCGCGGCACTCGGCTTTCCCCTCGGTCTGAGCGCCGGTTCGGACGACCCCGCCCAGGCGGCCGCGCGGGTCGGCGTGATCACCTCGATCGGGTACTGCGGCTTTGTCTGCAGCCCGCCCCTGTTCGGCGCCCTCGCCGACCGGACCGGCCTCGCACCGGCGTTGCTGGTCGTAGCCGCCGTCATGGCCGCGTGCCTCCCCCTCGCGGGCGCCCTGAGGGACACCTCGCGGGTTGTGTATGAAGAGGCGACCGACGGCGTCGCGCCGGGGCCCTTGCACTGATGCCCCCCGGAGCCCTGAACGTGGTCGCCGTCCCTTGACGCCGGGAGGGCCACTCCCGCGAGTCACGCACGAGAACGAACCGCACCGCCGCCGTCCCCCTGCACATCACGCACATGAAGGAGCACACCGTGCCGACCAGCACACCCGTCATCCAGGTCGCCGACGCCGACCTGGAAGACCTCCGCACCCGGCTGCGCGCCACTCGCTGGCCCGAGCCCTGGCCGGTCGACGGCTGGCAGGCGGGTACCGACGCAGCCGAACTCCGCCGCCTCGTCATGTACTGGGCCACCGACTACACGTGGCGCACCCACGAAGCCGCCGTCAACGCACTGCCCTCCCATTTTGCCGACATCGCCGGCACACGAGTGCACTACCTGCGTTACGAGGCCGAACACCCTGACGCCCTGCCGATCGTGCTCACCCACGGCTGGCCGAGTACCGTCATGGAACTCACCATGCTCGCCGAACGACTCGCCGCCCCCTCCCGCCACGGAGGAGACGCCCGCGACGCCTTCACCGTCATCATCCCCTCCCTGCCCGGCTTCACCTTCTCGCCACAGCGCCCCGCCCTCACCGACGCCGAGCAGACCCATGACCTCTGGCACCGGCTGATGCACGACCACTTGGGCTTCCAACGCTACGCGGCCCACGGCGGAGACCTGGGCGCCGGCGTCACCTCACGGCTCGCCGAGGCCCACCCCGAGGCCGTCGTCGGCATTCATCTGCTCGCTGCCGCGGCCCCGGCAGAGTACGATCCGGCCTCGCTCACCCCTGAGGAGAAGACCCACCTGTTGTCCGCCGCGGCCTGGCAGGCAGAGGAGGGCGCCTACATGCACCAGCAGAACACCCGTCCCCTCACCCTCGCGCCCGCACTGAACGACTCGCCCGCCGGACTGCTCTCCTGGATCCTCGAGAAGTACCGCGCGTGGACCGACTGCGGCGGCGACCTGTCCACCCGCTTCGGCGACGACTTCCTCCTCACCCAGGCATCGCTCTACTGGTTCACCGGCACGATCTCCACGTCCTTCCGCCCGTACTACGAGTACGCGCACCAGCTCACCCGGCGCGTGCGGCGGGTCGACGTCCCCACCGCCCTCGCCCTGTTCCCCGCAGACCTCGCCCAACCGCCCCGGAGCTGGGCCGAGCGCACCTACCACCTCACGCGTTACACCCGTATGCCTCGCGGCGGCCACTTCGCCGCGCACGAGGAACCGGCCTTGCTTGCCGACGACATCACCGCGTTCTTCGGCGACCTCCGTTAGACCGCAGGCCCATGCGTGACTCTGTCGGTGACGTCGGGAATGTCCGACGGGCGGCGGACCCGATGACCCTGGGGCCATTCCAGCCCCTGTGGGGTTCGGGGAAGAGGCCCCCGAGATGTTCGGGTTTCCCCACCACTGATGCTGACTCATGTTTGCCCTGGCCAGTCGACGTTTCAGTGGTTGATCTTCGTGGTGATTTCCCCGGTTAGCGGTGGTGCGATCCCGAATCGGCCAGCGCAGTGTTCGTCGAGCCTCTTATGAAGTGGGCTCCCATGCAGTCCATCCACGTGGCAATCACTAAGCTACGCGGCCTTCGTACCGGGCGAGGACTTCTTCTCCCTGCTCGGCGGCGGCCAGGAGCACGGTCGCGTACGCCGGGTCCTCGCCCGCGCGCAGCCCGGCGCAGAAAGCCAGGTGACGCCGCGCATCGTCGATGAAATTCCGCACCTCGGGCGGCAGGGTCTCGGTGGGCATCGGCGTACGCGCCACCCCAGGCGGAGACGTCCCGCCGGGGGCGGCGCGTACGGCGTGGACATCGACCACCACCTACACCGCCCAGGGCACTCCGAGCGCGGTGAGCTGGCCGCGCTCGTCCTCGCCCATCCCGTCGAAGCGGCTCTTCACGTTCGAGACCCACACGCCGAGGCGTACGTCGACGTCCTCACCGTCCACGCTCACGGTCTCGGTGTGTTTGCGGGGTACGGGTTTCTCCGCGCCTTCCCGCTCGACCCACTGCGCGAGCGCCGCGAGGCCGCGCTGGAAGGCCGTTCGCGCCGCCGCCGTCCGCTTCCCGCTCCCCGCCGCCCCCGTGCCCTCCACACCCCGCCGTGGGGCCGTCTCGGTAGGCCGGAGCCCGAGCGCTTCGAGTCGCGCCCGCTGCTCGGTGCTGAGCTTCGCCCACACCCGCGGTTCCTGCTGCCGCGCGACCCACGCGCCGAGGTCGTCCCCGTCGATGCGCACCCCGCGCGCGATCCGGGGCGCGCGTCCGTCGGGTTCGTCGGCGGCCAGGAGCGCGAGCTGCCGACAGCAGCGCTGCCAGTCCAGCGGCCAGGGGCAGTCCCAGTCCGCATCGACGGCCCTCAGCTGGGCCGCGCGCGCGGCGGCCCGCTCCGCGTCCCGCCCGAGTCCGTCCTTGCGGCGGAGGTTCGCCATCAGGTCCCCGACGCGTACGACGTCCTCACCCTCGTCTTCGCCCCAGGTTTCGCGCCGGCGGGGGGCGAGGTGCCCGTACGCGGCCCGGTAGGAGCGAAGCCCGGCGAGCGTGCGCTCCCACTCCTCTTCGCGCGGCTCCCACACCATGCCCTCCGCGTCGAGCAGGTCGATGCGGTGTGCGCTGAGGGTGCCCTCGCGGCGGGCGCGGCGTTGCGCGGTGGTCCACCGCCCGACCGGGTACCGCCGCGAGGCCCCCGCGGCGACCTCGGCGTCGTACGGGACCGCGCACAAGCCGCGCACCCCTTGCTCGGCCCGCCAGGCGCGCAGCGCCTCGTAGCCCTCCAGCCACACCGTCGACTCCGGCTGGTACACCCGCGTCCGCAGGAAGGCCGCGATGGTCGACGCCGAGCGCGGCGTCGAGAACCGCAACAACACCGACTCCGACTCCTCAGCGCCGTCCGCGCCCGCCTCAGCGCCGTCCGCGCCCGCCTCGACGTCGTCCTCGTTCTCGCCTTCGACGTCCCCGGAGGCCTGGGAGGCGGGGGAAGAGGTCCCGGAGTCGGACAGGACCCGCGCGGGCCCCGCACCGGCCTCCTCCGCGCTGCGCGCGCTCGCGCTCTCGGCCCGCACCCGGGCCCGGAGCATCAGCTTCTCGACCAGGTGCTCGGAGTGCGAGCGCAGCCCCTGGAGCACGGCCACGAGCGGCCGGTACGCCTCGCTCGCGACCATCCCCTCCCCGTCCTCGTCGGCCTCCAAGAAGACGGGCACGATGATCCGCGCCGTCTTCGTCTGCCCGTCCGGGTTCGGGCGCAGCGCCCTGCCGATGTTCTGCACGATCTCGACCTGGGACCCGCGCGCGTCGGCGAAGCAGATCGCCTCGACCCCGCGCTCCCCGACGATGTCGACGCCCTCGCCGAGCACGCGGACGGAGGCGAGGAACGCGCGGTGCACCCGCACCCCTGCCGAGTCCATCCCGTTCGCGAACTCCCGCAGCACCGCACGGCGTTCGGCCACCGGGTGCTCTCCGTACAGCCACCGCGACCACACCCGCTCCGGCCGCACATGCCGCCCCGGCTCCAGCTCGTAGAAGCCCCCGCCCACCTCGGAGGCCGGGAGCTCCTCGGCTAGGGCAAGATCCTCCGCCGACACCTCATTCCGGTAAAGCTCCGCCGCTGTCTCCGGCATTTTCTCCGCGAAAGCCGCCGCCTCCTCCACCCGCTGATGGAACGTCATCACGGTGCGCAGATTGTGCTCGGCCGCGTGCTCCAGCAACGCAGTCTGGAGCAGGGCGAGCCGCCGCCCACGCCGCGCCTCCCGGTCCATTCCTTCCATCAATTCCGGCTCAGGATCGGTAATCTCCAAAACATCAATCTCGAAAGGCGCAAGAATTTTCCGCTCGATCGCCTCGGACAACCCGAGTTCGTGAATCCACGCCCCGTACTCGCCTTCCGGGTCGTTCGCCATCGTCACGAGTGCCGGCGCCTCCCCGCCGCCCTCCTCCTGGTCCTCGTCCCTGTCGGGGCGGGCGGGCGCGAGGACGCGCGGGGTGGCGGTGAGGTAGAGCCGGTGCGCCGCCGGGATACGGGCGTTGTCGTGGATCGCGGCCCAGGGCTTCGCCGCGCTGCCCGCCGTACGGTGCGCCTCGTCCACGACCGCGAGGTCGAAGCCGTCCATCCGCTGCCCGTACAACCCCGAGCCCGCCAGGGCGGCCTCCAGGGGCCCGCCCTGCCCGTCCCCGCCCACGAGCGAGGAGTACGTCGCCAGCACGACCACAGGCCCCTGCCCGGCCCACAGCGCGAGCCGGATCGGGTGCGTCGTCGTCCGCACCCGCAACTCCTCCAGGAGCAGATCCCCGGGCAGCGAGCACACCCCGACCATCGGCGCCGTGTGCCCCACCGCCCGCCACGACTGCGCCGTCTGCACCAGCAGATCCAGCGTCGGCACCATCACGAGAACCCGCCCCGAAGGGAACAACTCCAACGCCGCAACAGCCGCGCTGATCGTCTTCCCCGTACCCGTAGCGGACACCACCGTCGCCCGCGCCCCCCGCCCCGAACGGGCGCTTTCCCGGGCAGCCACCCGAACCCATTTCCTGAGGTCCGACATAAGCTCCACCTGATGTTTCCGCAACGGAACCCGAGAAACAGAAATTTGAAACTCCTCACGAGGCAGACAAGCCAAATCCCCAACTCAACATATGCATCAGTCACCCGCGTTGAGGGCAAGTCAGGGAAGAGCTACACGCGACAGGGTGTTACCTAATTCCCCCAAGTCTACACAGTGCATCAGCACCTGATGCGGCGTATGATGAAACCCGCGCTCGTCGTACGGGGCCGCGCTCGTCGTACGGGGCCGCGCTCGTCGTACGGGGCCGCGCTCGTCGTACGGGGCCGCGCTCGTCGTACGGGGCCGCGCTCGTCGTACGGGGCCGCGCTCGTCGTACGGGGCCGCGCTCGTCGTACGGGGCCGCGCTCGTCGTACGGGGCCGCGCTCGTCGTACGGGGCCACGCTC